>CAYMXM010000560.1:0-3650 GCA_964394065.1 uncultured Pirellula sp.
AATCCCTTCGGGATACCAGAGGGATGCAAAACTTATCCTTGAGTTCTCCTCTGCGGGCAAGGCCTCTCAACAGGGGCACTTGATGGAGGCGGCGGTTAACGGAATGAATTCCGTTCTACATGGGGTGAGGCCCATAAACTTTAACGATTTGAGAGATTGTTCCGTTCGGTCGGGTTGCATCGCTCGATCCAAAACGAAGGGATTTTCCCTCTGCGAGGGTCGATACGAAAGGACTAGATAACGTCCGATCTACTTTGCTCAAGGAGGAGCAGCATGCGATCTTGGTTCCGTCTAGGGATTCTCGGTCCTCTTTGCCTATGCGTTGGTTGCAGTTCGCTGCAAACAACCTTCTTCAAACGTCAAGAAGACGACACCCTTTGCAAGGAAAACCACACACCGATCCATGGTGTCCCCGTCATGGTTCAGGTCCCAACACACCTCGAACTACGAGTCGATGAAACGGTCCACCTTGTACGACAACCGGGTACGACTGCCATCCAAGTTCTCGCTCCGAGCGGAAACATCGTTCGGAGCGTCGATGCAAAGGTTCGAATGACGGAGAAGATGTTCGTCGTCGATCCCAAACGCCCCTTCTCAGGTACAGCTGCCTACGGCTTCACCTTTCAAAGCCGTCCGAAAGCAAACAGCAACTTAGCTCGCGCCAACGCCGGGGAGTCCGCAGGTCATGGCTACCTTCAAGGTCTCAAGTACAAAGCAGACGATCAAACGATCACGAATGTCTCGACCTTCCTCGCAAACATCGCACCCTTGCTAGCCTCACCTGTTGCTAGTTTGGAGGATGCCCCCAAGGATCCTCTCCAAGGCGTGTACACGACGAACCGTACGATCGCGTTCGGGCTGTTCGATTTGGCGTCTCCTACGTTCGAGGAGGAGGTCAATGACTTCCTTGAACTCCATATCAATCAATGCGCTCCCTGCGTCGGGAACAGTTCGATCTACTCCGAGACCTCCGTACGCAATGCAAAGGAGTAAACAAATGCAACGTTCCCTCCCTACCATTTTCACCTTATTCAAATCGTGGCCCGGGCGTCTCGCCCGGAGTCGCAAAGGCCATTCCGGGCGAGACGCCCGGGCCACGGCGACGATTTTATATCTACCGCTCGCCATATTCTTTGCGAGCACGCTCGGTTGCGCATCCTACCGATCGACCATCATGTCCCGACTCCCCAACGATCGAATGGTTAAGAACAGCAACGAATGCGTTCGTGGCGTTCCCGTCACCTTGAAGATCCCTACCCATGTCGATGTTCGAGTGGTTGAGGAGTACTTCATCGTCCAATCGCAAGGGGAGACGACGATCCCAAAAATTAACAAGTCGCTGCGCCGGGTGGAAATGGAGACCGTCTACACGCCGAAAGTACTTACGGTAAATTTTCCTCGCCCAGCTGCGGGGACCTTGAATCTCGTCGGTGACAATGATGCCAACGGCGTGATCCTTGATGAGGCGGGGTACTTCGAATCGATCCAAGGAAAAATCGATGACCAGACGATTGAGGACCTCAACAGTGCGATTCCGAATTTTAAAAAGCTGATCGCACCACCTTCGGCGAAGAAAGCAGCCGAGGTAGCGGCGAAGGGGAAGAATACCGAGTTGGGCGGTTGGCATACTTACAACGCCGTCATCGCCGTAAAAAGGTTCGATATCAACACGCCGACCTGGGAGGCCGAAGTGGATGCCTTCATCGGAGAACACCTTTATTGCCAAGCAAACCTGTGCGAACCATTGTGTACGGATCCCCCGTAGGGTGGCCTGACGCATCGGTGGTAAAGGGTAGGATGCGAAGCGTCCTACCATCACAACCCGTGGCGTTAGCGAGGGATAGCGTCGCGAGTGAACGTAGCCCTTGTGAGAACGTCTCAAGCGTCGGGTGGCACGTCCCTGAGGCACGAAGGGCGTGCTGTGAGACCTGGGATGGATGCCTGGTTGCCAGCGCTGTCCCTCGCTTACGCCACGGGTTGTGATTGTCGGGCCTCGCTTACGCGTCGGCCAAACAGCCCAATCACCTTCGCATCTCAAGCGACCACGTAACACACCGGAAGTGTAGCCGGTGTGTTACGCGGTCAATAGAGATAAGATAGTTGTAGTGAATAGCAAGAGACGGGCCTTTGGGAGCGAATAGCCTTTGGAGCTCCGACCGCTTCACACACCCTACGGTTACACCATGCCCCCTACCTATCGTTATCAATCCTACAACAAATCCTCGGAGCCGATCCCTCTCTGGCATCCCTCCTCGGAAGAACTTGCCGATTATCTCGACGGTCATCGCGAGACGCTTGATCTGCAATGTCGCAACGCGATGCGCAATGCCGATCAGCTGAACAAACGCCTTGCGGGTGGTGAATATGGCAAGATCGTCGGTATCGGAGTCGAACTGCAACACAAGCGTGGACTGATCCTCGTTCCCCCGACCTACTGCATCACGGTGATGGTCCCGATCAAACTCCCCGACGAACAGTTGCTCAAAAGAAGATTGAGCCGGAAGGAGCAAGAAAGGACAACTTCTCATCGAACGGTTCGCATTCCCCATTCGATTGGAGGTATCCCGATCAAAGTTCAAGAAGCCGCGCCCTCGCATACGAATATCGATCGCTCCAATCGTGACCCGGGCGTCTCCCCCGAGGATACATTGCACACTCGGGTGAGAAGCCCGAGCCACGAAAGCAATCTACCGATCGAAAGCAATCTACCGATCGGAGGAATCGCTATCAGCGGGGAACAAGAACCGAGATGGGGAACGCTCGGTGCCGTTTTTCGCGATCGAGACGATAAGCAATGGGGAGTTTCCTGCGCCCACGTGATCTCCAAGGGAAAAGCAGTCCATCCACCTTATCAAGACCCAAGCCCTTCTGAAGAGATCGGGAAAGTCGTCGCGATGAAGCGTTCTCCTCGTGATGGTGTTGACGTATCGATGATCGAACTCACCCGCTCCGCTAGCGATGGGGTCGCCGACCTGGAAGAGGGAAACGATAATTTTCAATATATGGTCTCCCCTCCGAAACGCCGAAGCCATTGGAGCTGGTTCACCCAACGGGAGGTGATGGTGCGCGGTGCCAGCACCGGGCGGATCGTGAAAGGCCGGATTACGATGCCGATCGTCCACAGCATCGAAATGTCGGGCGAAGTGTTTCGAGATCTCTTCGTCGTCCAATCGGTTCCCGCATTCAGTACCTTCGTCGCGCACGGAGATAGTGGTGCTGCGGTTTTGATGAACTACGATGGACGATGGATTTGGATAGGAATCGTCACCGGAATGCTTCAACCACACCAACTCGTCGCCTGCAAACTCCCCAATTGCTTTGTCGCTTGCGGAGTCTCTCCCGCGGATTTTCCGTCGGAGAGATGCTGGAGGATGGAGTGATGCTTCTCCCCGATGGGGAACGCGCTGAAGCATTTTTCCAGGGGAATCGGTTGTTTCTTGTCCGACCGGGGCTTGTCCCCGTCGGACACCGCTTTGGCGCCCTAGCCCGTCCACTCCCAACATCCCATCGTCCGGATGGGGCTTGCCCCCACCGGACGCCGCTTTGGTGGCCTAATCGACGTAAGGCCCCAGACGTAAATCCGATTGCGACGAGAAAAGCGTACTTGGCTATGATTTCTAGCACTTCAACCCCTCACCCCCAGCCCCTCT
>CAYMXM010000561.1:0-3650 GCA_964394065.1 uncultured Pirellula sp.
GGGTTTGGCTCCCTTCGCCCCCTTTGGGGGAGAAGGGCTGGGGATGAGGGGGTAGCGGCCTAGTAAACAATGGCTTAGTTAGATCTCACTTCTACCCCTCACCCCCAGCCCCTCTCCCCGAAGCGGGGCGAGGGGAGCGGAGATTTAAAAACCATTTCGGTTTAACTCTGCGATTCTCCGCGTCCCCTGCGGTTAAATGAATGCCCCCTCTTCCTCCAGTCTCAAGCCTCACTCCTCAAGCCTGACGCGTTCGATTCGTGGTTAACTCCCCTCTTCTCCTCTCTTCTTCCTGATCTTTATTCTTCGCGATTCGTTCCCACATCCCGGTCCCGTTCAGGCATAATGAATGCCTGCAAACAGCGGATGGCTCCTGACGAAACGGCCTCTTTTACCTAGCTTTACAATGAGTACGACTCCTCGTTTCCTCCTGGTTCTCACTTGGTTTCTGGTTTCTTGCTTGGCGGGGGGAAACGTCGCGCTAGCGCAAGCCACCAAACCTCAGTCCCGAGCCTCCAAATCCACGCCAAACGTGATCCGCCCCGAGTATTACCAAGGGCTCGACCTCCTCGCCGATGGCCAAACCCTGGAGGCCTATCGCAAATTCGAAGATGCCTACTCCCAAGCTCGACAGGCGAACAACGAGCGGGGCATCGATAGTATCCCACCCCTGGTTATGATGGGGGACTGCATGCTTCATCAAGGAGATATCGGAACCGCGCTGCAGTATTACGACGCTGCCCTTTCTATCTCGGTCCGGACCTCGCGTTGGTTAACGCTCCTAGTTCCTCCCAACGCGAATGACCGGTCGGAAAATCGACCGATCAAGGACGCTCTCTGGGGAAATTCGAATTCCAAGAATGGCGGATACGTCGCTGGCTCTGCTGCTTGGACGGTAGCGATCGGGGGACGGGATAGCTTGCCCGAAGTCGGCGCCACCACACCGGGGCAAAACCTGCAAGTCGATGTCCTCGAAGTCCTCCGCTGCCAAGGGATCGCGCTGAGGCGAAGATATCGTCTTCTCGGGCCGTTGACGAAGTACAATCCATTGACGGCATCCCTTCCTCAAGCCTTTTCGACACCTCCAAACCGCCCCTTGCCTGAGGTAGTCCAAGTGGCGGCGTCCATCTGTAGCTCCCTCGCAACATTGGGGGAATACCCTGCGCCAGCAATCGTTGCTCGACTGCAAAAGAGTGTGGCGTTGACCTCGGGAAATGAGCACCCTCTAACTCCAACGGCCTGCCTTGCCATCGCCGATATCGCGGTCGAAGGGAACGATCTTGCCACCGCCGAGTCGATGGCATTTGACGCCAGCCTATCCGCAGCCCGAGGGGAACTGCATGATCAGGTCGAAGAGGCACTCGAACTTTGGTCGATGTGTGCATTTCAAAACTCCCGCGAAGGAGGGCAAGTCGCGAAGACATTGCAACAGGTCGCCAAGTGGGCCCAACCTCGAAGCCGCTTGGTCTCCCTTCGCAGTCAGATCGAGACCGTTCGACAAGCCGCATTGCGTGGTGAAGTCGATGCGACCAAGCAACAGGCGACCGCCGCTGTGGCGATGTTTTTGCCACCGCAATTGATCCTCCCTCGCATGGAAGCGGTGATACCTTATGCTCAGTCTCGCGCGGCTTTTCTAAGCAACAATGTTCCGGAAGGGGTTGATAAGCTTGAGGAAGCCTTGGTCTTGCTCCGCGGAGCGACTCCACTTAGCACTGCTTCACCTCCTCTCTATCAACTCAACTTGACCCTTCGCTTGCTCGCCGACAACCTCCTTCCAGGAGAAGTGGGGCTTCCCCTTCTCAGCAGCATTTTGGATTCGGAGCGAATCGGATCTTGGAGGACCCATGTTTTGGAGCAGCTCGTCTTCATAACAACGGACACCTTGGAAGCCAACCGAGAATCGGTGCGACTCGCCATCGCAACCAACGATACCGAATTGCAGATCGATGCTTGGGAGCGTTGGAAAGCGGCGAGGATCAAACATGGGAGTCTCCTGAACGGACGGCTTTCTGAGCTGAGGCGAGGAATTCACGGGGATCGGTCTCGTGTGTCCGAGAGGGATCGGGGCCGTTGGGACGGGTTGCGAAAGGGGCTACCTTCCCTCTCGAAAAACGCTGCGTCGCTGGAGGAATCCACTCGCGCCTATGCCGCGAACCCCAAGTGGGATCTTCGTCGGTGGAGCGATGAAGAGTCCAAGCGATGGGATGCCGTGCTTCGATTGAGCGTCGCGCAAGAAGCACTCCTTTGGGCCACTGCGATCGCCCCTATTTCGGTTCCTGAGACGATTACCCCCCGATGGAATCGAAACCGCGTTTATCCTCCCCTGGGTAAGGAGGACGTTGTGTTGGCCTACTACGGAATGAATGGGGATTTGTACGGCTATCTTATTTCGGAACAGGAGATTCGAGGTTGGCAAGTGACCAATCCGCAATCACTGCAAGGGTCCCTTCGTCAACTGTTCGAGGATCTCTTGTCGACTTATCCCAAAGCCCCCGTCACGTTTGCCGCAACCTTGTCCGCTCTTCGCTCGGAGTGGATTCCCGATGCGGCTTGGGAGCAACTGCAACAGGCGGATCGATGGGTGATCAGTCCCGACGGTTTTTTATGGGAGATCCCGTTTGAAGTGATCCCGACCGATTCAGCTCGGGACTATATGCCATCGGTTTTGGAACATCGCATCGTCTATGTTCCGACCCTGGGAACGATCCCCTCCTTGATCGGTGCTCCCGCCGGTGCTCGAACGAAAAGGTTCGCGATCCAGTCGTCTGATTTTTGGAGCGAATCGGCAGCGACGTCGAAGTCCTTGATGGATCGGACTGCGACACTCTACGGAGGAGCAAACACTTTGGACCGCGCAGCGTCGACCAACTTCCCTTCCCCGGTCTACAGCAAGATCGCGACTGGAGAGCTGATCTCCTTGGTTCCGAGTCGTTGGGTGGAGCCGAATCAACTGATGTTGGTTCCTAGCGAATCGAATCTAGCGGGAACGATCGCGGCTTGGAACCCTCTTCCTTGGGGGACTCCGTCGAAGGTTTGGCTGCTCGGTCACGAACATCCAACCGCACCCGCCAGGAACGTCGTCGAGCCGGGTGACGAATGGCTGCGTTGGACGATCTCTTTGGGAACGCAAGGGACCGATCACATCTGGATCTCGCGTTGGAAGGTAGGAGGCGAGTCTACCTACGCATTGCTCAGCGTTTTGCAGGAGAGCCTGGAGGGGGTGAGCTTTACCGAGGGTTGGCAACGGGCTGTTGCAACCCTTTGGGCCGAAGAGTTGAGTGCCGGTTCGGAACCTCTCCTTCAAAGTCGTTCTCGAACTCCCCTTTCGGCAACAGAAGTCGTCCCCGGAAGCCACCCCGCCTTCTGGGGAGGCTACATGTCCATCGGCGACCCACAGTACTAAGGAACTTCTCCTGAAATAAATTCCCGATTTCGAGCGGGTTCCCTGTCGTAGTCGTAGGGTGTGTGGAGTGGTCGCTGCTTCTGGTTCAGATCGAGATGAGGAGTCAATCCTCGCTTCCATTGCAATCCCCGTCGCGTAAGCGAGGCCCAAAAATCACAACCCGTGGCGTAAGCGAGGGACAGCGCTGGCAACCAAGCATCCATCCAAGGTTTCACAGCACGCCCTTCGTGCCTCAGGGACGTGCCACCCA
>CAYMXM010000562.1:0-3650 GCA_964394065.1 uncultured Pirellula sp.
GTGGCGCTGCGCTTACCGCTGGCTAATGGCTGTAATCCCTTCGGGATACCAGAGGATGCAAAACTTATCCTTGAGTTTTCCTCTGCGATTCTCTGCGTCCCCCGCGGTTAAAAACGGAATAAATCCGGACACTCAAAATAATGAGTTCTTGCTCGCCTCCTTCAAGAACCCCAACAGAGAGGCCAAGTCAGCGTCGGTTATCGATTCTTCCATGTTGCTCGGCATGAGGGAGACATTGCTGTGTCGTTCCTCATCGATATCGTCGACTTGAATCACCTCTCTCTTTCCTGCCTGATCGACGAGGGAGATTGATTGGTCGTTCCGGTCGGTTACCACTCCAGCTACGGTAACTCCATCCTCAAGGCGGATGAGGGTCACGCGAAATGCTTCGTCGACGTTTCGGTCGGGCCAGAGAATGTCCTCTAACAATCGCTCCACTCCTCGATTCCCCACCCCATCCAGTTGTGGCCCCACCACTTGCCCTACCGTTCCCAATCGATGGCACAAGGCGCACTTTTCAACAAATACCTTTGCTCCCAAAGCAAGGTCGACTGGAATCGACTTGATCGCCCCAAATTTCGATTCGACTAACTTCGAGCGATCCGTTCGATTGGCAAGGGATTCGCGCGCCATCGCAAGCCCCTTTTGATCGACCTCCGATAGCCCGTCCCACCAAGTTGTAGGTAAAACCTTCAGGACATCGACCGGCAGCGCTCCGGAACCAGTCCATTGAGTAATCTTCCTACCGGAAGCTTGATACTTCGCAATCCGCTGCACGAAGAGGCCTTGCTCGGTGGCCGACAATCTCTTGAACAACACCGGCGCGGTTTCTTGCCAAGCGACCTCCCATTCGGAGTTGGAACTCGAGGGACTCAATCCACCGGGAACGCCTTGCTCCACCAGATCCCAGTGCCCCGTCTGAGCAGCAAACGTCGTCAGTTCGGCTTCGATCGGGGAGATTCCCTGCACGATCGGTCGAAGCAGCTCAAACTTGCCGTAGGGAGTAAGCTTCCCCTCGCTCAGAATCTTTCCGACGGCGGACTCCACCTCCAACCCGCTAAGTGCGATCAAGGATTGGAGCAAGTTCGTCAACTCCACCAAGGGAGTATTGGCGAGCCCTGGTGTGGAGAAGTTCCCTACCGCAATCCAAGCATAGGAGGTGTTCGCATCTCCGTCGATCGCTTCGAAGATGACTTGCTTCCCAGCATGTTGCGACAAATCCCAGCGTATCGTTGCTCCTTGATCATTGCGTGGAACGTCGGCACGCGCGATCTCGGTGGTGATCCCACTCGCGGAATCCCACGAAAGGAGGCGAGCGAAATTCACCTTTTGCGCCGAGTCTTTGATATGTCCCGCTATGCTGAACTGGAAGGAAGGTGGGGCGGGGAAGGGAGGAGTCGACCACCGTCCGGTATAGGTTTCGCCCAAGGGAAAACTACTGGTGAGAAAGAGAGTTTTGATCTCTTCACTTTCCCCTTCCGTCGCGATCCGAACTTTCCGATTCTCGTTTTTCCAAGGACGTTGGTCCGTACCTTGCGTAGGAATTGCGACCCAAGGAATCGGAGGGGCAAGGTTTGGTTTCGAACGAATCGTGTCGAGGTAACGCTTCGCAACACTTTCGATCAGTTCTCTCCCTTTCTCCCGTAGCTTCGGAGAAACGGTCCCTCGCTGGGTCTGTTGCCGTGCTCCGATCGCAATCAAACGTTCTGCGAAAGCGGCAATGTTTTGACCTTCCGAAGAGGTTTCAATCAAATCGAGGAACAGATCCATGTTCTCATCCTCTACGACGTCGGCGATGCGATCGATCGCTGGCAGCAACTGACGCATCGCGTTCGTTCGCTCGGCAGGAGTTCCTCGCGACGCAGTGCGAGCAACGAGTTCGATCGCAACCTGAGTACATCGCGGGTCGCGGCATGAGGGAAGGATCGTCAATAGTTGCTCTCGAACCTCCGGTGCAATTTCTTGTTCGTCAACCTCTTGCATCGCCACTTCGAACATCTTTGCATCCTTCGTTAAGAGATTCTGAAGCGTTCGGCGAAAGGTGATGAGAAAGGTTTGCTTGGCAACTGGATCGTTCAATTGGCTAACCTTCGCTCCATTCTCGAGAAACCATCGGAGCCCTTCCCGGTTTGTGTGCGAGTCGCTCAGCGCTTGAAGGGAAGCAACCCAAGCCATCGCGTCGGATGTCTTCGATAGATCGTGGGAATCGAGCTCCTTCCAGTTCGTAGCTAGTTTCGTGGGAGATTTTTGATGGGAGATCAAGGGAGCGTTGGATGCGTTCGCGTTTTCTCCGGTCCAGCGAATCCGCCAGATCCGACCGCTCGTTCGGTCTCGATCGGGGTGGGTGAGGGGGACTTCATAGTGGCCGATAATTTTGTTGTAAAAGTCCGCGATGTAGAGATGTCCGTCGGGGCCGAACTGGAGATCGACCGGGCGGAACCAAGAGTCATCACTCGTGAGAAGGTCGGGTAGTTCCACCCCCTTCGCAGTCGCCCCGGTGTAGACGATCTGATTCCGGTTGATGCGGCTCGTCATCACGTTACCGCTCAAGAACTGGTCAGCCATCGAGCCCGGGAACTTCGAGTCTTTGGTATGAGCGAGTCCCGCGATGGCGGTGCTGCCGTGTTGATGGCTCATCATATCGGGAGCGAATCCGAGTCCGTCGTGAGGACGTCCGAAACTTTGATAGGATCCGCCACGGATCAATTGCGAGATTGGTTTGCTATGGCAATCGGCGGAAAACCAGTTTCCCCAAACATCTTGCGCCATTCCGAACGGATTGACTTGCCCTTGGCTAAACAGCTCGACGCGCGATCCATCTTTTCGAAAACGAAAGACGTTTCCGGAAGGCATCGAAATCTGGTGCCCATCTTTTCCCGCGATGACCGATTGATTGTTGAAGCCATGGCAGGCATAGACCCAACCATCTCCACCATCCCGTAGAGAGTTCACGAGCCCGTGGGTATCGCGAGTCGTATCAAAAGGTCCGTAAAGAATCTCCCGTTTGTCGCAAAGACCATCACCATCGGTGTCTCGCAAGTACCAAAGATTGGGGATCGAAAAGCAGATCGCCCCGTCGTCGACAGGTAGGAGTCCGATGGGAATGTTGAGGTCTGAAGCGAAAAGGGCTTTCCGTTCGAAAACTCCATCTCCATCTTGATCCTCAAGGATGACGATCGAATCGGTAGCAGGTTCTCCATCTTTGGAGGGGAATGGGTATTGATGGGTTTGCGAAACCCAAAGTCTTCCTTTTTTGTCAAAGGCGAGATTGAGTGGCTTCACGATATCCGGTTCGGAAGCGATGAGATCGACAACAAACCCGGGGGGAAGATGAAAACCAGCTCGCTCCTCTTCGGGGGAACGATGGGGTGTCGACCGGATGGTCAGCCCGTATTCGCTGGTGGGTGTCGTCGGTTCCGCTGCAATCCACTCGTTCGCAAAGGAAAGGGACGGAAACGAAAGTGCGAGGAGGGAGAGAAGGAATACGGAAGGGTGAGTCATCGAGGTTGGGGAGATATTGGAGGGGAGAGAACGCTGGAGTGAGAGGATATTATAGATTGGATGAGGCTTGAGGGGTGAGGAAGGGTATAACTCATAAGATCTCCGCTCCCCTCGCCCCTTTTAGGGGAGAGGGGCTGGGGGTGAGGGGT
>CAYMXM010000563.1:0-3648 GCA_964394065.1 uncultured Pirellula sp.
CGCTCGAACAAATTCTGTGCCGAACAGTATTGGGCCTGACCCCTTTGATCGGGCCGACTATCGGAGGTGTCTTTCGTATCCGAGAGTCGGAACGACATCACGAAGGTCTCGGTAATACTCCATTCGGTGGAACTCACCCAAGTTTGCTCGACTTGTTTCGCCCAGTGGAGTCCCGGCAGCGTGAAGTTCGGGTTGGTTAGCGAAGAGGGAGTGAAGGAATCGTACGTCGTGATCTGACTGATGTTGGTTTGCTGGGAAGGAACGAAACTATTGAGCTGGCCGGTGTAGTCTGCGAACTCGAGTGGTGGGAACTCCACCTCAGGAATCACGGAGGTTAACCAATCCTCTTCCTCCTCGCCTTCCCCTTCTCCGAGAAGCATGAACATTCCCATCCCAGAGAAGTCGTCCTCGGGGAAAACGATTTCTCCCTCGGCGGTGCAGTAGGCTCCAACCCATTGCACCGGTTGCATGGTGGGGAGGGCCGACACGAGCGAAGTTCCTCGATCGGCGGTATTGCTCTCGCGTTTGGGCATGCCACTGCGCAGTTTTGCCAAGACGCTCAACGATTGCGGTGTCCCTTCCAGCAGCCGAGAGGATTGATCGTTAGAAGGGGTTAACGAAGTTTCTGTGATGGAGCGAGGTCGATTCGAATTCAAATCGATCGTAGGAGCGAAAGGGGAACTCATCAACTCCGATTGAAGACGACCCGCATTCTCGTGTTGCCGACTTGGCATGAGCAGCGTCTCCCTTGCGGTCTTGGATCTTTCCACGAAAGGGGTCTTAAGGGGAATTGTGCGCGCTTGCTGAATGAGATTGCAAGTACCCTTGGGATGGTGTTATTGGAAAATTCATGAAATTCTGGAGGTAGTTGGAAACCACGGATGACACGGATAGCACAGATGGGGCTTGAGGGGAAGTAGGTGGCTCAACTAGGTTTATGTTTCTGGCACTTCAACCCCTCACCCCCAGCCCCTCTCCCCTAAAAGTGGCGAGGGGAGCAGATATCTAGAACGCCACCTTTCATTCGCCCTAAACGGGGGCGAGGGGTGTGGAGGAGTTAAGCACATAGCGCATTCCATTTTGTTATGTTGTTCTTTCCAATGGAGGGTGACGTTTTTTTGGTTTGAGAACGAAGGCTTCGATGAAGAACAAATCGGTATTGATCGCTTGGGAGCTGGGGATGGAAGCTTCTGTTTCACCAAGCGAGATCGACCTCTTGCAGAGAACGATCATGGAAACGATAGCCTCAGCCGAGATTCGAAAGAATGCTGATTTATTCGCGCAGAAGTATGCAGAGCAGCCAAGTGAGGATCTAGGGAAACTGGTCGCGGATTGGGTGGTCCCCAATGTAGAACGGAATTCATTCCGTTGAAAGGACTTAGGAGGACAGTGCCATTTGGGCCTGACCCCTTGGATTTCGACTGGACTTGTATCTACACTGTTGATACAGGTCGTGTGGTACACTACTATACCTAGCACCACAGATAGAGGGAGTTAGGCCATGCAAGTGAACATCAAGAAATGGGGCAATAGCGCCTCGGTTCGGATTCCGCATTCGGTGATGGCTGCATGAGTGCCTCCGTGCTTGCTGATGTTCGCGCCAAGCTCAAGGCATTGCTTCAAATCTAGGGAGACGAGGATGAAGAAAACGATCGGCCAGCCAAAGCTGGTCGAGTCTTTGCGAGGCTACGATTGTCGGAAATTTTTATCGGATCTGATCGCAGGCCTGACGGTCGGTCTGGTGGCGCTTCCGTTAGCGATGGCGTTTGCGATATCCTCCGGCGTCGCTCCAGAGTCTGGTATCTATTGTGCGATTATTGCGGGGTTCTTGATTTCAGCCCTGGGGGGCTCGCGTACGCAAATTGGGGGACCGACCGGTGCGTTCGTCGTGGTTGTATACGGAATCGTTGCTGAGCATGGATTAAACGGCCTCTTTGTTTGCACGATCATGGCCGGATGCATGTTGGTCGCGCTAGGTGTGACGGGACTGGGAGGGGCGGTTCGCTTCATCCCGCGTCCTGTAGTGATCGGTTTCACCAATGGGATTGCTATCCTCATCGCTAGCACACAGATTAAGGACTTTTTCGGTCTGCGTATCGAGCATGTCCCCGGCGAGTTTCTCGAAAGGGCACGATCACTCGCGTCCCACTTTCACACGTTGTCCTGGACCTCGACGCTTCTGGCTGTGGCAACTTTGGCGGTTATCGTTTTCTGTATAAGGTATCTCAAGCGTGTTCCTGGCGCGATTGTGGCCATGCTACTTGGAACAATTGCGGTTATCGTCCTGCAACTCCCTGTGGAGACGATTGGATCCCGTTTCGGAGGCATTCCGAGTGGACTTCCCAAATTTTCCCTACCGACATTTGATCCCGCCATGATGGGTCCTTTGTTGATCCCCGCTTTCACCGTTGCCATGTTGGGTGCCATCGAATCCCTCCTGTCCGCCGTCGTGGCAGACCGGATGAGCAAGGACAAGCATGACCCCAATGTCGAGTTGGTTGCACAAGGTATTGCCAACATCGCATCCCCCCTTTTCGGGGGCTTGCCCGCAACGGGGGCAATCGCTCGTACTGCGACGAACATTCGTTCGGGTGCAAAAACCCCTGTCGCTGGGATGATTCATGCAGTCGTTCTTCTCGCTATTCTCGTTTTTGCTGCACCTCTTGCACAATACATTCCGCTTGCCGTACTCGCGGCAATCTTGTTGGTTGTTGCCTATAACATGGGCGAATGGAAAGAAATCCCCAAGCTCCTGAAGATGTCAAAAGCGGACATCAGCGTCTGGCTGGTAACACTCACACTTACGGTTTTTGCCGATTTGACGATCGCCGTTCAGGTAGGAGTGGTGCTAGCTGCCTTGCTGTTCATCCAGAAAGTCGCTCTTACTACGACCGTTTCGAAGGTCACTGGAGAATATGTCGAGGATGGTCGTCTCCATATTTTGCAGGATAAAAACATTCCCGATTACGTGACGGTTGTGCGAGTTCACGGACCATTTCTTTTCGGTACCACGGAGAAGCTATCTGAAGTTTCCGACAACATCGATTCGCTTCCTCTAATTGTAATCCTTCGATTGCGGAACATGACAGCCATTGACGCCACGGGACTTCTGACCCTCGAAGAGTTTTCCGACAAGCTTCACGCTTCTGGTAGAAGTTTGATTCTTTGTGGTGCGAGGCACCAGCCAGCTGCGTTAATTCGACAATCTGAGTTTCAGCGGCATGTTGGCGAAGAGAATGTCTGCCCCAATATTCAGGCGGCGCTGGACCGAGCTGAAGCAATTTATCGAGGAAGCGTAGCAACAATTGCTTGATGGACACCCCAAACAGGGGAAGGTAGATGCGCTGGTGATGTTTCAGACCTTTGGATGACTGTTCCTATGAGGTTTGAGGTTTGAGACTTGAGGAAGAAGAGGGCTTCGTACTTAGTCTTGACCGTCGAGCAAGGATGGGTAGCACCAGTTAGGGGAAGGCTGTGAAGGATTGTTCCCCTGGAAATTGAGCGTTTCTTGTCCGACGGGGACAAGCCTGGGCTGTCAAGAAGTTGGTGTTGTGGGGATTTAGGTTTGCGCAAGTTTCGTTCTCTGATTCGCATCTTGTCCGACCGGGGCTCGCCCCCGTCGGACACCGCTTTGGCGCCCTAGAACGC
>CAYMXM010000564.1:0-3647 GCA_964394065.1 uncultured Pirellula sp.
CTCGCCCCGCTTCGGGGAGAGGGGCTGGGGGTGAGGGGTAGAAGTGTTAGAAACACTAGCCGCTCCTACAAACCGGCTAGCGCACTGGTCCTGGCTTCCCCCGAATCACTTCGGGGGGGAGCGGATATCTAAAATGCAGCACTTTAGCCTCTAGCCCCCTCACTCTATTTGTGGGTTAGGGGAACAAAACGCAGGGGCGCGGAGACGCAGGGGCGCAGAGAAGAAAATCTCTGCGCCCCTGCGTTAGTTTCCTAAAGAGGGCTTCGAGGGCCCTGCATGCAGCGAGAGCCTCTCGCAACTAGCGGGGGGCTTGGAGAGCCCTGAACAGGATGCCGGCTCACTGCGCTGGCGGCGGCGTTGAATGGCGGCGTTGTTTAACGGAATGAATTCCGTTCTACTGAGGGGCTCCATTCAATGCCACGCAACTCTCGAGAGCCTCTTTCCATGTTCACAACACGTACTCTCTCAGCAGCGACTGCGCTGTTTTCCGTTCTCCTGGCCCTGCTCCTTTCCTCGAGTAGCTTTTCACAAACAACCGCCACTCCCTTGTTCATCAATGGCGAGGCACAGGTGGTCGATGCGTTCAAGGAAAATTGGATTCAACACGATTTGTGGGTGGAAACGAACTTCGATAGCGATGGGGACGGAAAACCAGATCGAGTCCATGTGTCGGTAACTCGCCCTGGCCCAACGGATACCGAACAACTCAAGGTCCCGGTCATCTACCAAACGAGCCCTTACTACGCGGGGATGGGATCGGTCGATCCGAAGTTTATGTGGAACCCGCGTCAAGAGATCGGGACGGAACCTCCTAAACATGAGGATGCACCTGAGATCGAGCAACAAAGCTTAAGACCGGTTCTCTCTAAGGAACATCTCGCGGAATGGGTTCCGCGAGGCTTCGCAGTCGTTCACTCTTCCTCCCCTGGGACTGGACTTTCGCAAGGGTGCCCCACTGTTGGCGGCGAGAACGAATCCCTCGCCCCCCAGTCGGTGATCGATTGGCTCAATGGACGGGCGCGAGGCTATACGACCCCCGACGGGGAGGAAACGGTGACGGCTTACTGGTCGACCGGGAAGGTTGGGATGACCGGAACTTCGTTCAACGGAACGCTCGCGCTAGCAGCTGCGACTACCGGAGTGGCGGGACTGGAAGCGATCATCCCGGTTGCCCCCAACACGTCGTACTACCATTACTATCGCTCGAACGGGCTTGTGCGCCATCCCGGTGGATATGTGGGAGAAGATATCGACGTTCTCTACGACTTTATCAACAGCGGGAATCCCGAACGCCGTGAGTATTGCGATTGCCATGTGCGGGATGAGTTGATGCTAAAGAACTTCGATCGGAAGAACGGTGACTACAACGATTTTTGGCGAGGACGGGATTACTTGCATCAGCTAGACAACATGAAAGCCGCCATGCTTATGGCGCATGGCTTCAACGACTGGAACGTAATGCCCGAACATAGCATTCGAATCTATGAAGCAGTTCGAGCGAAAGGGCTTCCCGTTCAACTCTACATGCATCAAGAAGGACACGGAGGCCAGCCCCCGATTTCTCAGATGAATCGATGGTGGACTCGATATCTTTACGGTGTCGAAAATGGTGTCGAAAAGGAGCCACCGGTCTGGATCGTTCGCGAAGGGGAACCGAGAAGCGAACCTACACCTTATGCCAGCTACCCCCATCCCGATTCTCGATCCGTGACATTCCGCTTGCTGAAAGGAGGAAGGGAGATGGGAACGTTGCAAAAGTCTTCATCCGAGGAATCTCAGGACCAGGCAGAGACGCAAGGAATCGAGACTTTGGTCGATAATTTTTCTTTCTCCGGCGCAACGCTGGCGAAAGCCGAGTGGACCGAGCATCGACTCCTCTATGCCACACCGGTCCTTGATACCCCTTTACACCTTTCAGGCACTCCTAAGGTTCGGCTCCGCATTGCATCCAATCGCCCCTCGGCATGCTTGTCGGTTTGGCTGGTCTCTCTACCTTGGACCGATAGTAGGAAGATAACCGATGACGTCATCACGCGGGGGTGGATCGATCCGAAGAACTACCGATCGCTAACCGAAGAGGAGCCAATGGTCCCCGGTGAGTTTAGGGATATCGAGTTCGAGCTTCAACCAGAGGATCAAATCATTGCATCAGGAGAACGAATCGGTTTGATGATCTTCAGCAGCGATCGCGACTTTACCCTTTGGCAAGATCCTGGTACGGAAATCACGATCGACCTGGACCACTCAGAGATTCAGCTCCCAATCGTCGGTGGAGGGGAGAGATGAAAGGGGGATCTGAACAGGCCCCTCTTCTTCCTCAAGTCTCAAGCCTCACCCCTCAAGCCTGTTCCGGTTCCCTCGATCCCCAGCTCCTTCTCAAGAAACTCAAGTCTTGCAGTGAGTTTCGAAACGCTTTCCCGGAGTTCTGCGAGCTCGTTTTGTAGCGTCTCCATAGCGATCGCATCGGATGGTGAAGTCCCCTGCGACGTGGTGGGAGTTCCCCTGGAGGGTTCCTCGTCATTAGAGGGATCCGAGCTTCCCCCCTTCGTGGCAGCCTTTCCTTGAAGACGCTCTAGTTCCCATTCGGGATAGAGGTTGTGAGTGACGATTTGCCCCCGACCGGGAGGACTTAGTTCGACGACGAGGTTTCGTCGTTTCAACTCGTTGAAAATCTCTTGTAGTTGTTGAAGATCCTGGATCGGCTCCATGCGCGACGCTCGGGTTCGAAGTTCCCCCAGGGTCTGTTCTCCTCGAAGGAGGAGTTCGGTCATCACCGCCGCCTCGGTCTTGCTCAACTCCAACCAGTTGTAAGCATAGTGTCGAACCTTTGTAACTCGCCCAGAACCTTGAACAATGGTTACGGCTCCGAGTTCCCGAAGCTCGTCGACGATCATTTCCACTTGATCGGTATCGAAGTTGGTGACCGGCTCTCGGTTGCTCTTCTGATTGCACCCAGTCGTGAGTCCCGTATAGGTCATCGGGTACGCATCAGGAGTTGTCTTCGATTTCTCCATCAGGGTTCCCAGGACCCGTCGCTGCTTGGCCGTCAGTGGTTTCCACTGGGGGCTCGTTGGACTAAGTGCCTGTGACGGTGCAGAAGGTTTTTCGGATGACTCGTCGGAATGGGAAGCGATGGGATCCATGGAAGACAATCTTGTGAGGTAAAGTCCCGTATCTACCAGGGCTGGTGCAGGGTACTTATTTTACAACCTGAATCTTGTCCGTTACAGGGACTAAGCAAACCTTCCGCACGAGTTCCAGAATTTTGCGAGCGTCGGCTTCCGACATCACCGTCCCCCGGATCTGGATAGTTCCGGTGTCGTCCTGGCGAAACTGCAGGTTGGCGGTGGGGAAGTGCTGTGCGACCATCTCCATAACTTTGTCAACGTCGGACCTGGTCGCCGTTTGACGCTGAGGCAGAACTCGCAGGGTTACCATGCGACGCTCGTTGTTCACGGAGCGAATTTCAATGGTTGTTTTTCCAACGGCTCCGCCGACCACGGTGATCGCGTTTCCTTGATGAAACACGTTGCAAACGTCGGTGTTCTTGGCGGTCACTGAAGCGACAACGAAGGGGGCTTCGAGCATGCAAGTGCCGAGAACTTCGATCTCGTGAATTCGTTCGATGCTCTCACTGATTGCCTGTG
>CAYMXM010000565.1:0-3623 GCA_964394065.1 uncultured Pirellula sp.
ATCATACCGGTATTCACAGCGCAGAGGATCGCGCTGATAAATGCCACCCATAGGATATAGAGTCCTAGTTTGAACCAAGCTCTCGACTCTTCATCAACGTTCCCCCCATCCACACCAGACCTCATCATCATGCCTCTCTTACGTTCGTTCCCCCTCCTACCGAGCCAGACTCGGTTCCTATTTTAACCGATGTTTGCCGAGCAGGGGGTGGACGCGAAGCGTCCACCCCATCACAACCCGTGGCGTTAGCGAGGGATAGCATCGCGCGTGAACGTGGCCCCCCCCGTCGGGCAACGCTGTGAAGCATTTTTTGTTCGTAGCCCGGGCGTCTCGCCCGGAGAGCCTTTGCAACTTCGGGCGAGACGCCCGGGCCACAATGAGAAAACGCCCAATTTCCCAGGGAAAAATGCTTCACAGCGTTGCCCTTCGGGGCGCTGGGTGGCACGCCCCGGAGGCTAAAAGGGGGGTGCTGTGAGATCTTGGATGGATGCGTAGTTGCCAGCGCTGTCCCTCGCTTACGCCACGGGTTGTGATTTTCGGCCCTAGCTTACGCATCGGCCAAATCCTTTCCCGCCCTTCTTTGCGCCTTGGCGTGAGTTTCTTGGTGCGATGTCTGCTGGCGAGGGCCGCCTACCACATTGCGAAACGGCCTGCAAAACGTTATTCTTCCAGTTTCGAAAACCAGACGTCCAATTAACAGAACTTATCTAAAGAGATCCGATGAACGCACCTGTCCATAGCCCCGCTCAAATTGCCATCGATACGATTCGAACCCTCAGCATGGACGCAGTGCAAGCCGCCAACAGCGGACATCCGGGGACTCCGATGGCCCTGGCGCCGGTCGCCTACCAGATTTGGACCGATGCGATGCGTTACGATCCTTCGCAGCCCCTCTGGGCGAACCGGGATCGATTCGTTCTTTCGTGCGGGCATGCTTCCATGCTTCTCTATTCCGTCCTCCATCTCGCCGGGGTGAAGAACGTCGACGCGCATGGCAAGGTCACCGACGAACCCTCCATCACCCTCGACAATATCAAGAACTTTCGCCAGCTTCACAGCCCCTGTGCTGGTCACCCTGAATTTGGATATGCGACCGGTATTGAAACGACGACTGGCCCACTAGGACAAGGTGTTGCCAATTCGGTCGGGATGGCGATTGCATCGAAATACCTCGGCGCCACCTACAACAAACCCGGGTTCACCCTCTTTGATTACAACGTCTACGCCCTCTGCGGTGACGGAGACTTGATGGAAGGGGTCGCTTGTGAAGCAGCCTCTCTCGCAGGTCACCTCAAACTTTCAAACCTCTGCTGGGTCTACGACGATAACGGGATCACCATCGAAGGGCACACCGACCTGGCCTACAGTGAGAATGTTGCCGAGAAGTTCCGAGGACTTGGATGGAATGTGGTCCAAGTGGCCGACGCGAACGACTTGGTCGCCTTGAAGGGGGCCTTTGAAAAGTTCAAGCTGACGCAGGACAAGCCAACTCTCGTGATCGTCAAATCGATCATTGGATACGGCTCCCCCAACAAAGCCAACTCCCACGGTGCCCACGGTGCCCCTCTGGGGGACGACGAGATCAAGCTGACGAAGAAATTCTATGGCTGGCCCGAAGAAGAAAAGTTCCAAGTTCCGGATCAAGCCAAGCAAGCGTTCGCGGATACCGTGGGCAAGAATGGCGCTGCTGCCTCCGCAGCATGGAACGCAATGTTCTCCGAGTACAAAGGAAAATACGGAGCGGAAGCAGCTCAAATTGAAGCGATCGTCGCCGGCAAATTACCCGCTGGATGGGACGCTGGTTTGAAGCCGTTCGACGCGGATGCCAAGGGGCTCGCCACCCGGGTAAGTAGTGGCAAGGTCTTGAACATGCTAGCTCCGAACCTCCCCAATCTCTTCGGAGGCTCTGCCGACCTAGCTCCCTCGACGATGACCAACCTGGATGGTTTTGGTAGCTTTGAAAGCAGCAACTACGGCGGGCGAAACATGCACTTCGGAATCCGAGAGCATGGAATGGCGGCTGCATTGAATGGAATGAGCCTCTCCGGGCTCCGGGCATTCGGAGCAACCTTCTTCGTATTCACCGACTATCTCCGCCCCTCGATGCGCCTCAGCAGCATCATGCATCAGCCGGTCCTCTATGTTCTCACCCACGACTCGATCGGATTGGGAGAAGATGGACCGACCCACCAGCCGGTGGAACACCTAGCCGCTTGCCGAGCGATCCCAGGTTTGTACGTCTTCCGCCCAGCCGATGCAAACGAAGTTTTATTCGCTTACAAAGCGGCGATGAAGCTCGATCGGCATCCGACGGCGATGGTTCTTTCCCGTCAAAATGTTCCCACGCTCGATCGAACCAAAATGGGAGCTGCGGAGGGGACTCTCAAGGGAGCCTATGTTCTGAGCGATTGCCAGGGGGAACCCCAAGCGATCCTCCTCGGAACTGGGACCGAAATTCCTATCTGCTTGAAAGCGCAAGAACTCTTGGCAAGCAAAGGAGTGAAGGTCCGCGTGGTGAGTGTCCCCTGCATGGAGCTCTTTGACGAACAAGAAGCATCCTACAAAGCATCCGTCCTACCAGGAAACGTGACAGCGCGAGTCGCCTGCGAAGCGGGAATTCGGCTCGGTTGGGACAAATACATCGGCGTGGAAGGAAGGTTCGTCGGAATGAGCACCTTCGGAGCCTCCGCCCCCGCGAACAAACTCTACGAACACTTCAAGATCACCGCAGAGAACATCTGCAACCAAGTAGAAGGGGTTGTTAAGAAGGCTTAAGACTCATGGCTAAAGATGTTGCTGTCATTCTTGCTGCGGCTGGAAAGAGCACTCGTTTTCGAGACCCTTTCATGAAGAAGGTTTTCACCCTCTGCTCGGGGAAGCCGGTGTGGCAACACAGCGCTCAACTTTTCTCGGATCACCCGCGGGTCGGTCAGATCATCATGACGATCGCGGAGGAAGATCGAGAGTTGCTTCAGGAGAAGTTCGCGGGGAACGTGACGATGCTCGGCGTGGAGGTAATCCTCGGAGGCGCGGAGAGGTACGAGAGCATCCGAAACGGGCTTGATCAGGTCCGTCCTGAAATGAAATGGATCGCCGTTCATGATGCAGCTCGCCCATGCTTAACCCTCGCTTCGTTCAATGCCGTTCTGGCGGTTGCCGAGCAGCGCCGAGCTGCAATTCTCGCCTCCCCGATTCGAGGAACGGTCAAGCGTTGTAACGGAAGCGATCAAGTGGAAGAAACGATCGAGCGCGCGGGGCTTTGGCAAGCACAAACTCCACAGATCTTCGAGACGAACTTACTCAAAGATGCCTACCGAAAGATCCGAGGGAAACCGACCGACGATTCCCAAGTCGTCGAAGATGCGGGACACAAAGTCTACTGCGTAGAAGGCCCCGAATCGAACATCAAGATCACGACGAAGGAAGATCTCCGCATTGCCGAATCCTTTCTCAAAACCCCCAGCCGCTCACGCGACAACCCATTCTTTTAGCCACGATGTAGAACGGAATTCATTCCGTTAAACAACGTCTCCATCCAAAGCCCTTTGTTTCCCAGAGAGCCTCTCACCACCTGGGGGACCTGACGCATCGGTGTTAAGGGGAGGACGCGAAGCGTCCCCCCC
>CAYMXM010000566.1:0-3621 GCA_964394065.1 uncultured Pirellula sp.
AGGGCTACGTGCACTCGCAACGCTGTCCCTCGCTTACGCCACGGGTTGTGATGGTGGGACGCTTCGCGTCCCACCCTTACCACCGATGCGTCAGGCCACCTCCAGCCTCACCCCTGATTCGCCTGATTCGCAAGATTCGTGGTTCATTCCCCCGGTTATGCTCTTGGCCGGTCGAACGAGGTTTTATAAAGTGACGCTCAACTATTGTTTTTGTTCATCCCTTGCCGCTTGCACTCTTAAAACTCCATGCTGCCAGACCGCCAACGTGTCGTCATCACTGGCCTGGGGATCGTTTCCCCACTCGGTCGAGAACTCGATCCCTTCTGGCAAAACCTCCTTGCAGGCACCAATGGAGTCACCGAGCTCGATTGCCTCCCCGCGAGTGGAAATACCGTCCGATTCGGTGGAGAATCGAAGTGTTTTACCGGGGATATCGGGGATTTTGGCCCCCTCGAAAAAACCCTTCAACGCGCGATCAAAAAGAATCAAAAGGTGATGTGCCGCGAAATCGAGATGGGAGTCGCGGCCTGCCAGCTGGCGATCCATCATAGCGGGCTCTCCGATCCGGCGCTGCGCAATCCCGACCGAACGGGGATCGTCTACGGTAGCGACTACATCCTGACGAGACCGGAAGAGTACGCCGATGGGGTGAAAGCCTGCTTCGACGCCCAACAGCAATTTCAAATGAGTGCTTGGCCCCAGACCGGGCGTCCCCAAGTCAACCCGCTGTGGCTATTGAAGTACCTGCCCAACATGCCAGCGAGCCATGTTGCGATCTACAACGACCTGCGCGGCCCCAGCAATTCAGTCACTATCCGAGAGGCGAGCAGCGCGGCTTCGGTGACCGAAGCGGTAGCAACGATTCGCCGGGGATCGGCCGACGTGATGGTTGCCGGAGCGACCGGTTCTCGACTGGAACCCCTACGCGCGATTCATTTTTCCATTTCGGAATCCCTCGCTTCGGGGGATTCTCCTGAAGCCCTATCTCGTCCTTTCGGAAACAAACGATCCGGGAGCGTTCTGGGGGAAGGTGCCGGGGCACTCGTCCTGGAGTCGCTGGAACATGCGAAAGCCCGGGGGGCGAAAATTTGGGGAGAAATCGTCGCAGGAGTCGGCTCGGCCGTGTGTGGAGAACTTCATGAAAAACCGATTGATAGCATTCGAGTCGCAACGTCGAATGTCCTCGGCGCCCTGATGCGAAAAGGGATCGAAGCTGGCGTTTCCTTCGCCCCCGATGCCTGGCACATTCATGCTTGCGGCAAGAGCGAACCGGCTCACGACATCGCGGAATCGCTCGGTATTCAAGATTGCGTTGGGGACCAAAGCCCGGCTGTTACCTCTGCCAAGAGCTATTTCGGCAACTTGGGAGCAGGTTGCGGAGCGATTGAAATGGTCGCAAGTTGCTTGGCCCTCGAACAACAAAAACTCTTCCCTCTCCTCGGGCATGACGATCTAGATACCCGGTGCCCTATCCGAGCGGCGACCGGAACGGAGGCTGCAGGGGATGCATTTGTGAGCCTTTCCTATTCGAGTCAGGGGCAAGCGGCTGGAGTCTTGATTCGACGACTGGTTTCGGCTTGACAGACCTCTCCAAGGGGGATACCCTCTGTCCTCCCAAAATTCCTAAAAACCTATTGTTTTTGTTGAGTTTGCTGAGTTTAAAAAATGGCAGTACCTAAAAGACGACATTCCAACTCGCGATCTGGTAAGCGACGTTCTCATCACAGCGTGAAACGCCGTCAGACTCAGATTTGCCCTAAGTGCAGCAGTCCGGCTCCTACCCACCATGTTTGCCCCAAGTGCGGCTATTACATGGGGCGTACGGTTGTTGAAGTCAAAGAGTAAGCGGTAGCTTAAGAGTTCTATCGTGACGAAGATCGCGTTGCTTTTCCCCGGCCAAGGGGCCCAGTCCGTCGGAATGGGGAAAGGTTTACTTGAGAAAAGTAGCAAAGCTCGCGATCTTTTCGCCGAGGCCTCTGAGATTTTAGGGCTCGATCTGGCCAAGCTCTGCACGGAAGGCCCCGAGGAAGAGCTCAACTTGACGAGCAATTCTCAACCGGCTCTCTTCGTCCATTCGATCGCGGCACTATCCTTTTTTCTTGAGGATAAGCCCGATCTACTCGACTCGGTCGTTGCTGTCGCGGGGCTCAGCCTCGGGGAGTATTCGGCCCTAGCCGCATCCGAAGCCCTTTCCTTTGCCGACGGAGTTCGACTCGTCAAGGAACGGGGAGCTGCGATGCAAGAGTCCGCCTCCGCTGTTCCAAGCGGCATGGCGAGCGTCTTGGGGTTAGAGCTAGATCAAGTAGCTGCCCTCTGCGATCAGGGGAGGCTCCCTGGTGAAATCCTGCAGGTCGCAAACCTACTCTGCCCAGGAAATATCGCTATTTCTGGTCATTCTGCGTCACTGGACAAAGCGGAATCTCTCGCGGAGGAAGCGGGGGCAAGTCGATTTATACGTCTCAGCGTTGCGGGGGCATTCCATACCGACATCATGAAGCCGGCGGGAGAGCGACTCGCGAAAGCCATCGCAGCAACGCAATTTGGCCCCCTTCGATTTCCTCTCGTCGCAAACGTCGACGCCGAGCTACACAGAGATCCCGCCGACCTTCCAGCTCTTTTAACGCGCCAGCTCATCTCGCCGGTTCAGTGGGAATCGTCCCTCCGAAACTTGCTCTCTCTCGGCGTCGAACAATTCTATGAAATCGGAGCTGGCCGCGTCCTAGCAGGGACCCTCAAACGGATCGACCGCAAAGCCAAATGCGAATGCTTTGGGGACTAGTTGTAGAACGGAATTCATTCCGTTAAACAACGTTTCCAATCAAAGCCGCCGTCAGCGCTGTGAGCCGGTCTCCAGTTCAGGGCTCTTCAAGCCCCTCTCCAGTAGCGAGAGGCTCTCGCCGAATATCGGGGCCTTGGCCAGCCCTGAGTTGGAGGCATGTAATGCGTGCATTGGGGGCGGGAGCTGGAAGCGTTGTTTAACGGAATGAATTCCGTTCTACATTGGCCCCTACCTGAGGGGCAAGAAGATAAAATACGACGATGTCTGATTCTTCCCAAACTCCCCCTCTCGCATCTCTGCGTCTTTGGCCCACGGCAACTCTTGCCACCGCAATTCTCGTTTCCCTTTGGGCCTTTCTGGACGTTAGGCTAGTTGCTGCTCCCTGCCTTCTATTCGGAGAGCGAGTTACTCGGCAATTGTCAAATGGTGAACCAGAAGCAATTCTCATTTTGCTCACCCTCTTCATAGTCTTAGTGGCCTGTTCCAAGCCGCGACCGGCCACGATACTCGGCGCCTTGGGAATACTCACATCGATCGTCTTCCTCTACGTGTTCCTTCTCTTGCGGATCCTTCCAGGAGAGTTCTTTCTGGCCACTTTCACCTACTTTGTGCATATGGCGCCGGTTTTATTCTTCCTCTCAATTCTTGCCTGGATCGAGGTGATCGTACGAAGATTGATTCCTCACTACTTCACCACCTTCCTTCTGTCGCTCCTGTCGATTGTGTACTGGTGCGTGATACTTAACAGCGGTCCCTGACAATGTAGAACGGAATTCATTCCGTTAAACAACGCCGCCACTAAACGCCGCCGTCAGCGCTGTGAGCCGGTCCCTTGTTCAGGG
>CAYMXM010000567.1:0-3615 GCA_964394065.1 uncultured Pirellula sp.
GATGGATGTCTGGTTGCCAGCGCTGTCCCTCGCTTACGCCACGGGTTGTGATGGCGGGACGCCCCCGTCCACAGATATCAAAATATCCGTGTTATCCGTGTTATCCGTGGTAAAAAAACACTCCTCCTCAATCACTGATCGGTTGCGGGCTCCTTAGATAGGCAAATAGGTCTCGGATTTGCTCTTCGCTGAAATCATCGAGGAGCCCCTGGGGCATCAACGACTCGGCTTGGGGACGAAGGGCTTCGATGGAATCTCTGGGAACGACGTGGACTTTACCATCCACTCCTTTGAGAACGATCTCGTCTGCTAGCTCGCTTTCCAGGAAACCAACCAGTACGTCCCCATCCTCGGTTCGAATCGCAACGCTCTGATATCCCTCTCGAACCTCCAAACTCGGAGCGACGATGTTTAACGCAAGAACCTCTACCGCGTCCCGTTGGTACCCCGTCAAATCGGGACCGATCTCCCCTCCCTTTTCAAACAAACGGTGGCAACGTCCACACCGCTCCGCGTACAAGGTGCGGCCTTTGTAGGGATCTCCGTGCGCTTGATCCAGCTGAGTGAGGATCTTCTGGACTCTCGCGGTCGCAGCGGAAAGGTCCATGCTGAGGGTGTTCGGAAAATGACGATTGAGAGCTTGCTGCAATTCAGCGTCGTTGTGCTGACGCATCGCTCGGACGATTTCTAGAGGAATCTCACCAGGACGGATCTTTTCATCCTCGATCGCCGCTAATAGCTTCTTAGCACCGGGGAGTCGGAGCGAGAGACTTCCAGCCGTGGCGATACGAAGCTCTTGAGGCATTTCCGACCACGCGTTTAGCAATGAAGTAGCGATGTCGATCTCCGGATATCGACTTAATGTCTGGATGATTGCTTCTCGCAAAGGAGTTGGGAGCTTGGTTTCCAAGGCCAGACTCAGGAGTTCGGGGGCTGAGGATGGGGCGGGGACTTCTCCGAGGATCCGGATCCATTGAATCCGTTGATCTCGCGAAACAGCGTTGTCTCGCATCTTGCGAATGGCCTCCGCCACCGCATCCGCATCCCCACGTCTCAATCGCAAGCTGAGGGGAGGGGAACCGAGCTTCTCCAGGCTTTCGAGAAGGTCGTCTGTTACCCCGGCTAAAGATCGTCCCGCAAAGGCCGTCTCAAAGGCTCCTACGGCAGCTGGGGCAGCTATCGATTTCCACTCTTCAGGAAGTTGGTCGATCCTTTTCAAGAGAGTGGCTGCCTGATGCATTCCTGCTGGAGACCTCATTTCCAGCCAACGACGAAGGAGCCTCGGGGCAATCTCTTGACTGAAGGTCGCATCTTTCCAAGGATCTAGAGGTGCAACGAGGGAGCGTTGGAGTTGTTCCGGTTCCATTGCAAAGCGTTCGATCAACCACCAAGTCATCAGCGTAACGGTTGGGTCATTCTTTTCTTCCAATCGCTGCACTAGCTTTTGGGCGATGGGGAGTGCTTGCTCGCTAGGCAATCGACGTAAGGATCCTGCCAGTTGGACGAGAACTTGTAGTTCGTCCTCTCGTTCGGCACGTTCGGCAACGGACGCGAGATTCGACGGCTCGATCTTCTTGTCGTCGCACATCAGACGCAGTCCCCAACGACGAACGTCAGCGTTCGGATGAACCAAATAGGGGTGAATCGAGGTGCTGGGACCGTTCTCCGTCGGAGGAGATAGCATGGTATCCTCCAGCCAACCGCAAGCGTGCAAGGTCCAGAAAGCATCTAGCGCAAACGGAGAATTCTGTAGGCTTAGTTCCACCAACTTTTCCTTCACGGTAGCCCGTTTGGGGTGCCGAGCGATCAGTCGCCGAGCCCCCCAACGTTGCCAACGATAGGGGTGATGCAGTTTTTCCAGCAACGCAGTCAGGCTTTCATCATCCGTTTTCGAAACCAACGAGGAATCCCAAGGCGTCGCCGAAGGAGAGGGCGTTCCACCTACGGCCAAACGATAGACGCGACCGTGGTCTCGATCGAGTTCCCCTGCGTGGGCGTAGGTGTGGGCAACCTGTCGGTCGTACCAATCACAAACATAGACCGAGCCATCGGGGGCTTCGACGATAGCGACCGGCCGAAACCATTTGTCTGACGATTGGACTGCGATTGCTACATCGTTCGTTTGATAGGTCGCTCCCTTCGGCGCTAGTTCCGTTGCGATAACGGTTCCGTGAAGTGGATCGATGGCAAACATCGCGTTCGGAAATGCTTCTTCGAATTGCGTTCCTTGGGTAAGGACCATCGAGTGCGTGAACCGTGGGATCGGATCATGCTTCATCGGCATCAAGTAGCCATACGCGAATGGATTGGAAAGTTCCCCGTGTTTATTGAATCCCTTCCGGTAGTAGCCGCCTTGTTCGTAGTGGAATCCTCGTGTGTCCCCGCCGTTATGCCCAGAGAAGATCCGCCCGGCGTCATCGAATGCTACACCGAACGCATTTCCTCCCCCCTCCGCAAAGACCTCGTAGATTCGGTGGCTGGGGTGATATCGCCAAACGAGTTGTCCCATGCTTCGAACGGGAGGGTCGTCGGAACCGTAGCGTTTGACAGCCCCCGTGACGGTGCTCCCTTGCGCGGCGTAAAGCCATCCGTCTGGGCCAAAGCATAGACTATTCACGACGGAGTGCGTGTCCTCCAAGCCAAACCCATCGAGATGTATTTCTGGAGGGGCGTCGGGGATCAAATCATGGTTTTCGTCTTTGTAGTAGAGGAGATAGGGAGGGTTAAGAACCCAGACTCCATCGACGTCCGGAGCCACTGCGGTTGCGATGTTCAGTCCTGAAACAAAATCATGCCCCGGAGATTGAGGGGAACGGTCCAGATCGAAGACGGTGAGTTTGTCTTTCCCTTGTAGGGGGCCCAAAGGAGGTGGCGGCTTGCGATCATAGATCGCGCGCCAGAAGTTGTCTCGGCTGACGATTTTTAATCCCGCAGGCTCGGGGTACTGCAAATACTGAACGACCCATAGGCGTCCCGACAGATCGAAGGTCGCCATCACCGGTTGACGAACCGCGGGTTCTGTCACCGCGGACTCCCAAAGAAAGGAGTCGTTGAGGGTGGTGAACGCCGCGACCGCCTCGCTCGGGGGAAGTGGTTCCGATTTCGGTCGATCTTCCGGGCGCTGCCCGTTCGCCCCATGAATCGAGAGCAAACATCCGAGGAGTCCCAACAAAGAACGGTAGATCACCTGTTGGTGAATCGTTAGGCGAGCGATGAGGTGGGAGAGCATCCAAGAAGCTCCTCATTTTGGTGGGTAAGGTTAGTGAAAATAGCGGTACCTGTATTGGAGAACGGTGTGAAGCATTCTAATTCAGACCGATACGCCGCGGTGCGATACGAAGCCGTTACGATCATTTCCCCTGCGACTCCGCGTCTCTGCGTTCCCTTCTTCAAAATCGCCCCCAAAAATGTACCAATGGCCAAAACACAAAGAAACACACCATTCCCCACTTTGCGCCTTTGCGTGAGACATCCTCTGACAATTGGCCTCGCGCTGTCGGCCATTCGCTCCAGCATTTATTTGCACTTCCCCTGATCGATCCTCTATACTTGACTCCATTACACGTCTGAACTTCCTTTCTGGTCTTCCCATAGGAGCGCCCATTATGTCCAGGA
>CAYMXM010000568.1:0-3594 GCA_964394065.1 uncultured Pirellula sp.
TCCCATAAATTAAAAACGAGTGGGATCGGCGGTTTTTCGATCGGTTGCAAACGGTACGCGGATGGCAAAAATCCGCCTGAACAGACCGTGGAGCAGGGTGCTCAGAGCGCAACAGCAGCGAGCCAATTTTTCCCAGTCGACTACCGGCCAAGGGGGCTGGTAGCCAACGGAAAGTTGGTACTTCAACGCGTGCATAATTAAAAGAATCGAATGAATCTTCCCATCGATCCGATGTTGGAATCGGAACTGTCGTCGACTGTCTCTACCTTGAATATTCCTGTAGGTGGCCCGGGCGTCCCGCCCGAAGCAGCTTCTGCGACTCCGGGCGAGACGCCCGAGCCACGAGCAAATCACATGGTGCCGGACGAGATCGTCCCTCTCGAGAATGCTTCCCAATCCTGTACCGTTGAGGTTGTTGAAGTTCCTGCCGATCCTTTCGCGGAACTGGGCCTGAACGCCGAACTCTGTCGCCAGCTCCAACAAGCCGGCTATTCCTCCCCAACCCCCATCCAAGCGGCGACGATTCCCCATCTCCTGAACGGTCGGGACGTCCTCGGCCAGGCCCAAACGGGGACCGGAAAAACAGCTGCCTTTGCATTGCCTCTCCTCGGGAGAATCGATGTCTCTCGCAAAGCCCCCCAAGTCCTCGTTCTCGCCCCCACGCGAGAACTGGCCATGCAGGTGGCCGATTCGTTCGAACGGTATGGGAAATACCTACCGGGACTTCAAGTAACCTGCCTCTACGGTGGGAGTGGATACAATCCTCAAATCCAAGCGTTGAAGCGAGGCCCTCAAATCGTGGTAGGAACCCCCGGACGGGTGATGGACCACATGCGGGAAGAGCGTTTGAAGCTCGACGAACTACGCTGCTTGGTCCTCGACGAAGCAGACGAAATGCTCCGCATGGGATTCGTCGAGGACGTTCGATGGGTGCTATCCCAAGCCCCCGAGAATATTCAAAGGGCCTTGTTCTCGGCGACGATGCCATCTGCAATTCGAGAGATCGCGGACAAGTATCTGAAAGATCCCTGGGTTGTCTCGATCGATGGCAAACAACGAACTGCCGAAACGATTCGACAACGCTACGTCTCGGTCATTCCAAAGTATAAGTTCCAAGCGTTGGAACGGATTCTCGAAGGTGAAGAAACCGACGGCACGATCATCTTCGTCAAAACCCGAAACGCCACCGTGGAAGTCGCCGAAGCGTTGAACAAAAAGGGATATCGAGCGATCGCCATCAATGGAGATATCGCGCAAGCCCAACGAGAACGAGCGATCGAGCAACTCAAGCAAGGGGTGTTTCAAATCCTCGTGGCTACGGATGTCGCTGCCCGAGGGCTCGACGTTCCCCGCGTTACCCATGTGATCAACTACGACCTACCCTTCGATACCGAAGCCTACATCCACCGAATAGGAAGAACTGGTCGCGCGGGAAGAGATGGGGAGGCGATTCTCTTTCTAACTCCTCGCCAACGTGGATTCCTGAAAGATGTTCAACGGGCTGTCGGTAAAACGATCGAACCGATGGACGTTCCCTCCATCCGGGACATCAACGCCGCAAGAATTGCTCGATTCAAAAACCAGATCACCACCGAAATCGAACGAACCAAAAAAGAGGAGACGTCTGCCGTAGCAGATCAATTCTCCAAGTGGATCTCCGAATGCGTTCAAGAGCACGGGCTTGAAATTTCTCAAGTCGCAACCGCGCTTGCGACGTTGGCAACCGGAGGGAAACCTCTCCTGCTCCAGGAAGAGGAAATGTTCGACGACACCTCCCGCCGCGGACGGGATCGAGATCGTCGAGACCGCGACCGGGATCATGATCGCGACCGGGATGGACAAGGTGACCGAAGCGAACGAGGGTTCCGCCCCGATCGAGACGATCGAGCGCGCACACCTCGCTTTGAACCTCGAGATCGGCGTCCTCGCGAGGAAGAGGATCGTCGCGCTGTGGAGCTTTTCCGGTTGGAAGTCGGCCGCGCCCACGGGGTCCGCCCAGGGCATATCGTCGGAGCGATTGCCAACGAGATCGAACTCGATTCCAGTTACATCGGGCAGATCACGATCTACGACGAACACAGCACGGTCTATTTACCGTCGGGAATGCCCCGCGAATTGTTTAAGATCCTCGGGCGAGCTTGGGTGGTAGGTCGTCAACTCCGCATCTCGAAGCTGAGCGATCGGAATCGAAAGCGAAACAAAGAATTCGCCCCGCGCGCGTAGTTCGCATGCTAAAGAAAGAACGGGCTCAGATCGTACTGCAACGCCTTTCCGATCTCTATCCAGAAACTCCGATTCCACTGGAGCATCGCGATCCCTACACCCTCCTCGTCGCGGTTCTCCTCAGTGCGCAATGCACTGACAAAATGGTAAACCGGGTCACGCCGACTCTTTGGAAATTGGCCGACACACCGGCTACAATGCGTTTGCAATCGGAGGATTCGATTCGGGAGATCATCCGCCCCTGCGGATTGAGCCCCCGCAAAGCGAAAGCCATCCGAGAACTGTCGGAGATTCTCACCGAGAAGTTCGAGGGAGAGGTACCCGACTCCTTTGAGGAATTGGAAAAGCTCCCCGGAGTCGGACACAAAACGGCATCGGTGGTGATGAGCCAAGCGTTCGGACACCCAGCCTTCCCGGTCGATACTCATATCCATCGCCTAGCGCAGCGTTGGGGGCTTAGCGATGGGAAGTCTGTAGAACAAACAGAACGGGATCTGAAAAAACTCTTCCCGATCGAAAGCTGGAACAAGCTCCATTTGCAAATCATCTTCTACGGGAGAGAGCACTGTACCGCGCGAGGTTGTGACGGCACGGTCTGCGGACTTTGTCGCGAGCTCTACCCGAATCGAAAGAAGGCTATAATCACGAAGAAATGAAATGACTTTCACGCCCTTACCATCTTTGCATTCCGATCGATCACGTCGTTCCCTGCGTCCTCTGGTCGATCTTTTCTTTCCACGCACGTGCCCACTTTGCCAGGAGCGAATCGAGGATCCCGATCGGGAGTCGATTTGTACCAGTTGCCTTCAGCAGTTGGTTCCCGACCCAAATCGTTGCCAACGGTGCGGTGCTCCCGTTCCAAGACACCTGGGGGAGAATCCCCCATCCTGTTCCTTATGCAAGAAGGACTGGGGCTTCGATCGCGCCATGAGTCTCTGCACCTATCGTACGAGTGCGGCGAAGGCTGCTCGTCTGATGAAATCCCCCAAGCATGAGCCTCTCGCGAGAGAACTGGGTTTGCATCTTGGAAAATGGTTTTATGCAACCGAGGAGTGGGGGCAATACGACCTCATCGTACCGATTCCGCAGCATTGGTTTCGACGTTGGAAGGAACGCTATAACCAAGCCGAAATCCTCGCCGATGCCGTGGGAGAAACCCTGCAAATCCGCGTAGAGGCTCGGGCGTTATACCGAACCAAATGGACGGAGAAGCAAGGGACGAAAACGATTCAAGAGCGGATGCAATCGATGCGTGGGACGATGGCTCATAACTCCAGAGTGCCGGTGCAGGATCGAGTTGTCTTGATCGTCGATGACATCTTAACAAGCGGCGCCACCGCAAACGACTCCACGCGAGCCCTCCTAAACGCC
>CAYMXM010000569.1:0-3592 GCA_964394065.1 uncultured Pirellula sp.
CGGGCTCCCAAGTGTTCATCAAGCCCATCGATCGACGAACTTGCGGGTCGGATGCGGTACCGGTTACCTCGATCCGAAACAGATTGGCGGAGTTGTTGGGAGCCAAAGGTCTCATCATCGCGCCGACGATCGTGCGACGACTCACGTTGGCTTGTAGGTCTAACTGCAACTCGCGCCGCATGTTCACCCAACCATTCCCCTTCATCGAAACGAGATCTCCATCGAGGAGTAGTTCATGAATCGGGAATCGCTCTCCATCGATGGAGAAGTTTACGTCGGCGGCATCGAACGCTCCTTGATCGGGGCGGACCGAGAGGAGGCGAAAGAGTCGAATCATGACCGGGAGTTCATAGAGCTTTGCATCCCGAAGCCAGGCATTCCCGGTTCCTTCTATCGAGGAAAGATTGGTCAAGGAGCCTTGAACATCACACTGCACCGAAAGGCGGCCATTTGCGGTGGCATTCGTTTCCCCGAGATCGAGGAGGCAACCACTGAGATGGGAATCGACCAAACGGAGTTTGTAGCGAGCTCGGTTCCCATTGAGCGGTTCGGTGCCGGAGAGAAAAACCGTTCCGCTCAAAGCTCTTGCCCGAACATCATGGATCGACAGATCCAAAGGGGGGATATCGCGAGTCGGTGGAGTCCAGCTTTCCAAGTTCGGTTCGGGCTCCGGTTTGGACATCGCGGCGAACTTTGCGTCGAGTCGAGTGTGCAACGTATCCCGAATCGCTCCCGCTTGAACGACCATGCCGTGCTGGCTTCCTCCTCGATGGACCGCGTTCGCGATCTGTTCTTCCCGAACGGTATAGAGGGGAGCATTTCGGGAGGGTTTGATATTCTTCTGTTCCTGCCACGCGACCGCATCCCTTCCAAAGTAGAGATCGTTTTGAGTCAAGGAGAAGGGGCCTTTCAATCCGGTCACGGCGATTCCTTTGATCGACAACGCATCGAGTTCCATCGTCCCGTAAGCGATAGGCCCCGACAAAGTGTTCTGTCCCTCGAGCGCAATCGACCCTCGAATCCCCGATGCGATGCCTCCCCCACCGAGACGTCCATCCTCGATCTGCAAATCGAGATCCCAAGCTCGCACCACCGAATCGGCTGGGTCTCGAGGTGAAGCGATTCTCGTAGAGCCGGTGACGCTGATCGGACCTCGAAAATCGAGCCGTAGCAACGGGTCTCGCAAATAAGGGGGAAGAGATTTCAACAGGTTCTGATCGACGAGGAAGCGGGTCGTCTCAAGCCATCCAATCGTTCCATCCCACGTTCCATTGCTATAGAGATGGCAATGCCCCGAAGCGAGGAGGCGACTCATTTCATGATGCCCTGAAAGGGAAACGATATCGATCCGCCCCGGTCGGTATCGGATATTGCATGCGACATCGTGGATCGAATAAGGAATCGAGGTGGGTCGAAAAGCGACGGACCGCCCCACGTTTCCGTTCGGGTCGCGGGATTCGTTCATCTCAACGCGCAAATCGAGCGGATCCTCCAACCCGTTCTGAGTCATGGTGACCCGTACGTGGTCCATCGATCCCGTGGGCTGCAACTCATCCCAAAGGCTCCGTACTCCTGCGGGAAGAGCCGACTGGAGTTCCTCGTCGAGGGCGATATCGTAGACATTGAATTCCAAATCAGCCAACTCGAGAGCCCCCTCACGCCCCTGGCAGATTCCGTAGGCCTTGATCCTCGCTCCGTCATTTCTCCCGACGAAATCTCGGAGGATCAGACGATCGTTGTCGACGGTCGCCTCACCGTGTACATCGACGATCGGATACTTAAAGTGATCGTATTTGATGGCGCATTCCGAGAAGGTCAACTCGATATAGCGAGAGACGGTATCCGGGTGATCGGCCGTCCTTCGGAACTGTCCGTATTTCAGATGAACGGTCCCTTGGGGATGGAGGGAGTGGACGAATTTCTGAAAGCCACCTGGCTCGGTACCACGGGGTGTTAAGGCTGCAATCAATCGATCGTCGATCGGAATCGGGCTGTCGGCGGAAATGGAAAAATCCATAAGCCATCGCGGACTCGCCCGAACCAGTTCGAGACTCGACTTCACTCGGACACCGCGCGCCTCGCCGACCAATTCAGGAGCGTTCAACCGTCCGTCTTGGTAGTGGAATACTCCTTGGATTTCCCCGACCGGATAAGGGAAGTAGTCGGAGTCGACCGAGCAGTCCTTCGCATTGACCTCAATGTTCGGATGCCACCGAGAACCATCGAACCGGATGTCCGCGTAGGCATCCACTTTTCCCGTTGGCCGAATCTTGGTCCAGATTTCTTGAATGGAGCGAGGAATCGACTTGTAGAGCTTCTGATCCAGCTCTAAGTCCTGCACGCTGACGATCGCGGTCAAAGGAGATTGCAAGGAGAGGCCGTTCCAATCGAGGTTCGCTCGAATGGTCGTTTCCGAACTCTTCGCGACGAAGTTCCGGATTTGAAGCATTCCGTTCTGACAGTGAAAATCCCCCGCGAAGGTGTCCATCGAAAATGGAATCATAGGATGATTCCAACGCCCTTCGGAAACGTCTCCTTGCACGGTGTAGTTCACATGCCCCTGTTGGAGACTCCCTTCGAACTTGGCCGTGATCTCGGCGGATAGCCCGTCGAGCTTCGAAAGATAGTTTCGAAGGACTTGCGGGAGCTGCATCGCTAAGCGAGGAGAGTACTCGAGCTTTTGGAGCGTCCCTCGAGCCTGCCAGTTCTTTTTCGTCTGATCGGTTCGGGCGGTGATCTTCATCAGAGAGAAATAGCTGCTCGAAAGGCTCGCGTTGACTTCGAGTCCCAGCGGAGCAATCTGTTGATCGACGACGCGGGGAAGGAGTCCGATCTTGGCGACGAGATCGTGACAGACGATCTCACGCCCCCCTTCGCCGGTTTCCGATCCAATCCGAACCAACCCCGAGCGAACTTGGATGTCGGGGAAGAGCTCGGAGAGTGGCGCGTCCTTGGAGAGTTCTTGAACGCTCCATTGATTCTCGGAGAGGGGCCAGACCGATACCTCCACACCGTCGGCGATGACACTCTTGACCGCGAGTTGTTTCTGGGCCAGCGAGATCCAATCGATCGGTCCAAGGCACTCCAACCGTCCGCACCGAAAAACGTCGCGCGGTCCCAGCTTGGTCGGTTTCTGGATTCGGAGCCCTTCGAGAAGAATCGATTTTCCCGGCTGCAAGGTGGCACGATCGAGGGACACGATATGGCTCGGCAGCTCTTGGCGAATTCGCTTGAGAATCTCCCCGGTTAGCTTCTCGTCGACCCGGCCGATGAAATAGTAGTACCCCAAGAATCCGACGATCAGGAGGAGGATCAAGGTCCAGAGCGCAGAACGAAACCGGCTTCCTCCCTCAGCGGTTCGAGGGGGAGCGATGGAGGCGTCGGCAGAGATGTTGAGCGACGTTCTGGCAGCCATCCTTGGCTTATCTTGGGCCGTCAAAAAGGGTTAAGTTTACGCAAGTTTCGTTCCGTCATTAAGAGCGTGACAGTCGTTTGAGACCGTGGCATGGGCGTCTCGCCCATGTTGGTTTGGGTTACTAGGCCGACGCGTAAGCGAGGCCCGAAAATCACAACCCGTGGCGTAAGCGAGGGA
>CAYMXM010000570.1:0-3586 GCA_964394065.1 uncultured Pirellula sp.
TGATTTTCGGGCCTCGCTTACGCGTCGGCCAAACTACCCAAACACTTTATATTCACACCGATGCGTCAGGCCACCCCCAGCCCCTCGCCCCGCAGTCATTCGTAATATTCGTTCGATTCGTGGTTCTCTATATATTCCTCAAGCCTCACCCCTCAAGCCTCCCCATAGCATTCCTCGCAAGCTATCCTTACAATACCCCCTTCGCTCTTCACGCATCAGGTAGCTATGTCAGGATTCGGGAAACTTATCATTATTTCTGGCCCTTCGGGGGCGGGGAAGTCCTCGGCGATTGAGCGGCTTCTGGCTCGCTCTAAGTTGCCGCTGGAATTGAGTGTTTCCGCCACGACCCGCCCCCCTCGACCGGGTGAAATCCATGGGAAAAACTATTGGTTTCTCACCCCCGAAGAGTTTCAGCGAAAGCGGGAAGCGGGGGAATTTCTCGAGTACAAAGAGGTTTTCGGACGGGGGACTTGGTACGGGACCTTGAAAGAGACGGTTACGACTGGCTTAAATGAAGGAAAGTGGGTAATCTTAGAGATTGATGTGCAGGGGGCGTTGTCGGTGCTCGATCAGTATCACGACGTAATTACAATTTTTGTCCACCCAGGTTCGATCGAAGAGCTGGAAAAGCGGCTGCGAGCTCGAGGGACGGAGTCGGAAGAAGCGTTCCGTCGACGGCTTCAAGTCGCTACAGAAGAGCTCGCTCTGCGCCATCACTATTCCCACGAAATTATCAATCAGAACCTCGATAACACCGTGGAGCAGCTCGATCGGTTGCTTCAAAACTACCAAGGAGAAAAGATCCCATGCTCGAAGAGTTAAAGGAAGAAGGTATCGTCAACAAGGTAGGCGGACGCTTCAAGCTCTCGACGTTGATCCAAAAACGGCTCGTCCAACTCAATCGAGGGAGCCGTCCCTTGGTCGATATGCACTCCGACGACAAGATGGAGATCGTGGTTCAAGAGATTCTGCAAGACAAAATCTACTTGACCACCTCCGGTGAATTGAAGGTGTTGAGTGAAACTCCTGACCTAGGAGATCTTCTCGACCTGGATAGTGGCGAACTGTAAAGCATTTCCGTGGCCCGGGCGTCCCGCCCGAAAAGAGCTTGGAATCTCGGGTGGTTCCACCCGAGCCACGTTGTTAGCCCAGGGTTAGGTTCTATGGGGAAGATCGTCGTTGGAATCTCTGGGGGGATTGCTGCTTACAAAGTCGCAACCCTCATCAGCCGGCTCGTTCAGTCGGGAAACCAAGTTTCTGTAGCCCTTTCTCCTTCGGCCCTTCAGTTCGTGGGGCCAGCAACCTTCTCGGCCCTCTGCAATCAACCACCGGTCGTCGACTCGTTCGATCCACGCTACCCGCTTGGCCCCCATATCGAACTCGTCGAAGGAGCCGACTTGGTCGTGTTCGCACCGGCAACCGCCCATTTGATCGGTTCCTGTGCACACGCGATGGCAGACGGCCTTCTTTCGACGATGTATCTCCACGCCGAGTGTCCAATCCTTTTTGCCCCTGCAATGAGCGCTCCCATGTGGGAGAAACCTTCGGTGCAACGAAATGTTCAACAACTAATCGACGATGGAGTCGAAATCGTCGGCCCCGAAGAGGGCTGGCTCTCCTGCCGCCGCAAAGGAATGGGCCGAATGGCAGAGCCAGAGACGATTCTGACGCGATGTGAAGCATTACTTGGGTAGCCAAGCCTGGGCTGTCAAAAGTTGGTGTTGTGGGGATTTAGGTTTGCGCAAGTTTCGTTCTCTGATTCGCTTCTTGTCCGACCGGGGCTCGTCCCCGTCGGACACCGCTTTGGCGCCCTAGATCGCACCGCGCTTTTAGAGTTCTGCTCCCCTCGCCCCTTTTAGGGGAGAGGGGCTGGGGGGGAGGGGTTGAAGTGCGAGAAACAAAGGCCGAGTTTCTCGCTCGCTGCTAATGGCTAAGCACCTGGAGCGTTATCTCTGTTAGAATCCCTCGCTTGCGAGTCAGGCTTCAATTCCGAGAATCACTCAAATTTGCAACTTTGCTCCCCAAGGGCTAAACATTTTCATGGCTCATATCGTCATCACGTCTGGCCCAACGCGGCAATACCTCGACCCCGTTCGTTATCTCACGAATTCGTCGAGTGGCTTGATGGGGGCTTCTTTGGCGCGAGCTGCCCTTGAATTGGGGCATCAAGTGACGATCATCACGGGTCCGGTTCATGTCGATTACCCTTCCGAGGCGGAATTGATCGAGATCGTTACTACGCAGGAAATGCTTGAAGCGACCCAAGCCGTTTTCGCAACGGCTGACGGGCTGATCGGCGCTGCGGCTCCGTGCGATTACATGCCTATCCAAATCTCCCCACACAAGCTGACCAAAACCGGGAACGGGCTCGAGCTTACACTTCAGGAAACTCCCGATATTGTTGCAACGATCGGGATGCTCAAAAGGGCCGATCAGTGGGTAGTCGGCTTCGCGCTCGAAACCGAGGACGTTCGTTTTCGCGCCATCGTGAAGATGTCGAAGAAGCGATGCGATATGATCGTCTCCAATAGCGCCGAGGCGATGAATTCAAGCGACAACTCCGTCGAGATCATTTTGCGAGGAGGAACGGTTCTTGAACAAGTCGATGGACCGAAGCCGTTTGTGGCTCGCCGAATACTACGTCAAATCCAACACCAGTTCTGCGGAGGTTAACAGATGAGCATCGAAGCGATTTACCCAGGTTTGCCTCCGATCGATACACCATTGGATGTATTGGTGGTCGCTCCCCACCCAGACGATGCGGAACTCGGGATGGGGGGGACGATTGCGTTGCTCCTCGCACAAGGAAAACGAGTTGGAATTCTCGATCTCACAAACGGGGAGCCAACCCCGCATGGGACGGTGCAGATCCGGAGTGAGGAGACGGCGAAGGCAACCGAGGCCCTCGGGAATCCGTGGCGATACAACCTTGGGATGCGCAATCGATTTCTTGAACCGACGATCGAGAATCGACGGGAGCTAGCAGGGATCTTTCGACTGACCCGTCCACGTTGGATTTTTGCTCCCTATTGGTCCGATGCCCATCCAGACCATGTCGCCGCGACTGAGTTGATCGAAGCGGCTCGGTTTTGGAGTAAACTTTCCAAGACCGATATGCCGGGTGAGCCATATCATCCCGAGCGTATCTACTACTATTACTGCATCCATCTCAAACTCGTTCCGCAACCTTCCTTCGTCGTGGATATCACCCAGCATTGGCAAAGGAAAGCCAACGCGATCGATGCCTATCAAAGCCAGTTCGTGACCGGGCGCCCGACTCCCGAGGTTTCTTTCCTCGAACGACTCCGGGAAGAAGCCGGGTTCTGGGGAAAAAGCATCGGCGTTCGCTACGGAGAACCCTTCGCATCGAAAGAGCCCATCGGAATGGCTGATCTGGACTCGCTGCGGTAAAAGCCTTTCTACGAATTTTGGGGGGCGTTTTTATTCCGCAGTAGGTGTTTTCGTCCGATCAGGGCTTGTCCAGGGCTGTCAAAAAGTTGGTATTGCGGCGATATTGGTTTGCGCAAGTTCTGTTCTCTGATTCGCTTCTTGTCCGACCGGGGCTCGCCCCCGTCGGACACCGCTT
>CAYMXM010000571.1:0-3581 GCA_964394065.1 uncultured Pirellula sp.
CGTTGTTTAACGGAATGAATTCCGTTAAACAACGCTTCCATTCAACGCCGCCATCAGCACAGTGAGCCGGCCTCTATCTCAGGGCCCACAAAGCCAACCGCTGGTGTTGAGAGGCTCTCGCTGCACATGGGGCCTTTGATGGCCCTGAGTTGGTGGGGTGCAATGCGTTCAACAGGGGCAGGAGATGGAGACGGCGGTTAACGGAATGAATTCCGTTCTACACTGGCCCCCGGTAATCCCCACTAGTGGCTAGCAATCGCGTTGTTTACGGAGAGGGATTCGGTTTTCTGATTCCTCGTTTGGTATTTGGACAGCACGCTTTGGACGCTTTCGCGAAAGGTCAAAAGGGTCGGGTCGTTCAAAAGATACCCCTTATCCGCTCGAACAATAGCTAGCGCTAGGGATTGCTGCTTTTGCCAATGGGACAATCGAAATCCTCGGATGTCTTGATAAGGAACATCCAATTTGGGGGAAATTTTAGGGATAACATGAAACCCGTCTTTCGCCTGAACCACCGTGTAGTGCATCGCACTGTACAGCCCAACAATACCGATCAGGAGCCCCAGGCTAAAGTTTCCAAATTGATTCATTCTCGTTGTACTCGCGGATCAGGGAAAAGACAGTGTCAGCCCGGGATGTACCAAAAATGCGGGAGGGAAATCTAGTGGAAATCGGTTATTGCCACGTTCACGCAGTCCCCAGCAACGGCGTCAGTTCAAAAAACTCGGCGGAGATCGCTTCTCCGATCGAGTTCAATCGGATCTGTAAATCGTCGATCGACTCGTGGAGGCCTTGCTCCATCACATCATCGATGTGCATGTAATCGAGCTCGCTTCGCAAACGGCCGAGCAACTGCTCAGGGCGATTGGTGAAGTTCCCAGGGGTTCCTCCCGTGATCGAAAGAAGAGACTGTTCGGCCCGGATGATGCAAAACCGAACCGCCCTCGGGAAGTTGCGGTCGAGCAGGAGAAACCGGACGACGTTCTTCGGCGATAGTCTTCCAAATCTTTTTCGATACATCTCCAAAGCGCTAGCGCTCTTCAGTAGTGTTCCCCATTGCGAAATATCGAGTGTGGTCCCTACAAGTTCCACCCCAGGAAGGAGGAGGTAGTACTTCACATCCAAAATTCGTGAAGTCTTGTCCGCTCGTTCGATCAAGGTCCCCAAACGCCCGAAGTTCCAAGCTTCCCCGTGCGACATGGTTCCGTAGGTAACTCCCTCCAGAAGATAGCCGGCTTGTTTGATCTTCCCAAAGAATTCGAAGGGGGAGGCAATGGCGCGCGAATCGTTGCGGGCATCTCGAACCAACAGGTAGAATTTGTTCAACTCCTCCCACATCTGACTGCTGATCATCTCCCGCGTCGTTCTCGCATTCTCCCGAGCGACTTGCAAGCAGGACATGATGGAGTTTGGATTTTCCTCGTCAAACGTCAAGAAACGAATGACGTTCTCCTGATTGACGGTTGGGTATCGTTCGAAAAACAGTTCCTGGTCTCCAGAGGTATAGATCAACGGTTCCCATTGGAGCCTGCGATCGTATCCCATGTCGATCGATAAATTGAGGGTAACATCAATGAACCGAGCAACATTCTCCGCTCGTTCGGTGTAACGACTCATCCAAAAAATAGAATCTGCGACTCTTGATAACATCTCGGTGCACCTTAGCCTTTCGATCGCAATACCCAGGTGTCTTTACTTCCTCCCCCTTGGGAGGAGTTTACGACGAGGGACCCTTTGACAAGGGCCACGCGGGTTAGTCCCCCCGGCACGATGTAGATATCCTCCCCGTAAAGAATATAAGGGCGTAGATCGACGTGCCGTCCCTCAAGTTGGTCACCGCACAAGGTTGGGACGGTGGAGAGGGCTAACATCGGCTGAGCCACGTAATTGCGAGGGTTCGCCCGAATTAATTCACGGTATTGATCGTGCTGCTCCTTGGTGGACTTCGGGCCGAGCATGATGCCGTACCCTCCCGATTCATTGGCCGGTTTGATCACGAGTTCCGCAATGTGTTCGAGTACGTACTCACACTCTTCTTCATCGGAACAAAGATAGGTGGGGACGTTCGGAAGCGAAATCTCTTCACCGAGATAGTACTTCACCATCTTGGGAACGTAGGCGTACACCGCCTTGTCGTCGGCAACCCCGGTTCCAGGGGCGTTGACGAGAGCGACTCGACCGTTTCGATAGACCTCCATAAGCCCTCTCACGCCGAGGGTGGAATCGGGGCGAAGTGCGTCGGGATCGAGGAATGCATCGTCGATGCGCCGATAGATGACGTCGACACGCTTTAATCCCTTCGTCGTCCGCATCTGAACGTACCCGTCCCGAACCAGCAAGTCGCTACCCTGCACGAGTTCAACACCCATCTGCTGGGCGAGGAAGCAATGTTCGAAGTAAGCGGAATTGTAGATGCCCGGCGTTAAGACGACGACGGTTGGGTCTCGGACGTTGTCGGGAGCGACATACTGCAACATCTTGAGAAGCTGCTCCGGGTAAGTCTCCACCGGAAGGATCGATTGCCCCTCAAACAGTTGAGGAAAAGTTCTTTTCATCACCTCCCGGTTCTCGATCACGTAGGAAACACCCGAAGGGCAACGCAGGTTATCTTCCAACACGTAGATTTGCCCATCCGCACCGCGCACCAGATCGGTCCCCGTGATGTGGCACCAGATTCCCTTGGGTGGATTCATCCCATGGATCTGCTGAAGAAACCCTTTGCTCGATTGCACCATGTAATCTGGGAAGATCCCATCCTTCACGATCCGCTGATCGTGATACATGTCGTCGATAAACATGTTGAGGGCTCGAATCCGCTGCTTCAAACCAGCTTCTACACTTCCCCATTCCAGCTCATCAATAATGCGTGGAATGAGGTCGAAAGGCCAAACCTTTTCGGTCCCCGCAGCATGTCCGTAAACATTGAACGTGATCCCCATATTGAGGAGCTCGTGGTCCGCCGCCTTCTGCCGCAATTGAAGCTCGCCAACCGGAAGGCGTGTAAGGCGCTGAACTAGAGAAAGACTCCCAGGGCGAGCCTTCCCATTCTCCGCAAACATCTCATCGTAAAACCCAAGCGTTTGGTAGGAAGAAATTCCCAGCGAATCCTTTTCAATAGGCTCGAGTGAATCTCCCAAGGAATTCATTGACATCTTTTGCACGTGCACACCCGACGTTGCTATTCAAATACCTATCTTGCTCGTCCGAGAAAGCTAGCTCCAACCCAGAGAGAAAAGGAACTAAGAATCTGAACGGTTAAACGTTGTTTTGGGTTGCCAAGGGAGAGGGAGAGCAAGGCAACGCCCATTCTTACAGGATTTCGATGCAAAGTGGCAACCCCGCAAGCATTTTTCGCAGGAAAAATCAATGTTGACGGAAGGGGGCGAAGCCTGGGATGTCAAAAGTTGGTGTTGACACGGAATTTTGAGTGTCCGGATTTATTCCTTTTTAACCGCAGGGGACGCGGAGGTTCGCAGAGGAGAACTCGAGGATAAGTTTTGCATCCCTCTGATATCCCGAAGCGCAGCGCGTTCTAGGGCGCCAAAGCGGTGTCCGACGGGGACGAGCCCCGGTCGGACAAG
>CAYMXM010000572.1:0-3561 GCA_964394065.1 uncultured Pirellula sp.
CGTGGCGTAAGCGAGGGACAGCGCTGGCAATCAGACATCCATCCCAGGTCTCACAACACGCCCTTCGTGCCTCAGGGACGTGTCACCCGACGCCTGAAATATTCCCGACAAGGGTTACGTGCACTCGCAACGCTATCCCTCGCTTACGCCACGGGTTGTGATTGAGGGGACGCTTCGCGTCCGCCCCCTTACCACCGATGCGTCAGGTCACCCTCATCTCCAGCCCTTCTCTCCCTAAGGGGCGAAGCCCTTTTCTTCCTCAAGTCTCAAGCCCCACCCCTCAAACCTGATATATTGTTACAGGTGCTTTTTCGGCACTCCCTCCTCTCCTTCCCCGGCCCCCCCCCGTTTTGCAGCTTGATATGTGAAGGCCTTTTTTTATGAAGCTTTGGTTTTTGTTATCTGTTGGTTGTTGCGCTGTTTTATCCGCTTCGCTCGCAACCCTGGCCGATCAACCTTTTCAGATGGTTCCTGCAACGCCCCCTGCGCAAGCTGCGGCTACGATTCAACTCCAAGATGGCTTTCGTGCGGAACTGATCGCGGCAGAACCGCTCCTTTGTTCCCCTGTCGACATCGCATACGATGAAAACGGCTTGGCCTACGTCGTGGAGATGATCGACTACCCTTACACCGATGTTGCCGACGACAAACCGTGGGAAGACCAAAAGTCCAAGCCGATCGGACGGGTTCGCGTACTAGAAGATCTCGATGGGGATGGAATCTACGACAAGTCCGAGGTCTTTGCCGAAGGCCTTTCATGGCCTTCGGGGATTGCTTGTTGGCAAGGAGGGGTCTATGTCGCGGCCACTCCCGACTTTCTCTACCTCAAGGACACCGATGGGGATCGCAAGGCGGATGTTCGCAGGGCCGTCTTCCAAGGGTTTCGGAAGTACAACGTCCAAGCGGTGATGAACAGTTTGCGATGGGGCTTGGACAATCGTATTTATGTGGCCGGTTCCAGCAACGGCGGAACGATCACCGATCGCGACAACGAAAAGACGGTTCTCAGCCGAAGTGATTTTTGTTTCGACCCCAATGACGAAAAGCTAGAACTCGTCGCAGGCGGAGCGCGATTCGGGAACACGGTCGACGATTGGGGGAATCGCTTTTTGTGCAACATCCGAAACCCGGTTCAACATGTTCTTTTTCCATCTCGCTATTTGAAGCGAAACCGATATCTGGCCTTACCATCCTCCTTGCATGACGTCGCTCCCTCCGGGGACGCGATTCCGGTCTATCGGGTCAGCCCCCCCGAGCCATGGCGGGTTATCCACGCAGAGCGCATGGCAAACTCGGCCCATCGCGAAATGTTCGACTCCACGCGCGCTACCGGGTACGTGACCTCCTCGAGTGGTCTGACGATCTATCGTGGCGCAGCTTACCCACCGGAGTATTCAGGAAATGCGTTTGTCGGAGAAGTGGCTGGGAACTTGGTCATTCGATACCGACTCGATCCATCCGGTGCCAGTTTTCGTTCGGAACGCCCCTACGTGGAAGCCGATTTCTTAGCCTCCACCGACAATTGGTTTCGCCCCGTCAATTTCGCAAACGCGCCGGACGGAACTCTCCACGTCCTCGACATGTATCGTCAAACGATCGAACATCCATGGTCGTTGCCGGACGATTTGCAAGCTCGACTCGACCTGACCGAGGGGCGTGATCGGGGACGAATCTATCGAATCCTTCCGCCCCAATTCCCGGAGGGTTTCACCCCTCCTCCACCACCACGTTTGGGGAACGCCACCACCGAACAACTGGTGAACCACCTTGCCGATCCCAACGGTTGGTGGAGAGATACCGCACAGCGGCTTCTGTTCGAAAGGCAAGATCCTGCAGCAATTCCTTTGCTTCGTCAGCTTTTGAGGGATCGCGAACGATTGCCTGTAGCTCGTCTTCATGCCTTGTGGGTTCTGCAGGGACAGAAGGAACTGAATCGAGACGACCTCTTGATCGCCTTATCCGACCCTGAATCTCGCGTGCAAGCCAACGCGGTCCGATTGTCGGAATCCTACCTCGCAGAGGATAACGCCATCCGGCAAGAAGTGATGAAGCTCGCTAGCGCGGACGATTCCCAGTTGCGGTTCCAGGTAGCCTTATCGTTAGGGGAGGCACCTTCGTCGGAAGTGACCGCCACGCTTGCTAGCGCTTTGCGGCGCGATGGGCAGGATCCGTGGATGCGTGGAGCTGTTATGTCATCGCTAGGTGGACAAGAGCGAACCCTATTGTTGGATCTTCTCGCCGATGCCGAGTACGCATTGTCGGAACTTGGTAGCTCGATCGCCTTGGATTTGATCGGGCCGGTTGCCTCCGTAGGAAAAGAGGAAGGAGCGTTGGAGATCGCGGATCGTTTGGCCGATCCCTCGTTCGATTCGGAAGGGGGAAAAGCGTTTCGCCGCACGATGCTTCTCCGGTTGGGAAGTGGGTTGAAACGTCAAGGAATTGTTCTTACGAAGCTTGCGAACCGAGAAACGGCAGGCTCCGGGTTGGTGGCTAAGTTCCTAGACGATGCGCAAAAAACCGCTTCCAATTCAACCGCCGAGGCTGCATCGCGCATCGAGGCGATGCCATGGTTAGAGTTCATCGACTTCGCTTCAGCCTACTCTATTCTCGCGCCGTTGATCGACCCAAGGTTACCGACCGAATTGCAAACGCAAGCGATCAATACGTTGACAACATTCCCGAACGACCAAGTCGCAGAACATTTGTTGGCCCGATATCGTTCTTTGACTCCCGTCCAGCAGCAACAAGTAGTCGACCGTTTGATGGGGCGTTCCAATTGGCTGATGCGACTGTTCGATGCGATCGAAGCGGGAACCGTTGCCACCAGCCGGGTTCCGAGCGTGCGTCAAGAAGGGTACACAAAGAGCACGAACGCGCAGGTGCGGTCGCGCGCCGAAAAGCTATTTAAGAAAGAGGCGTCGGGTGAGCGTGGCGAAATCGTCGAGAAGTACATCCAAGAGGTCTCCAAAATGATGCAGGATGCGGATGTCCAACGAGGCTTAATCGTCTATGAAAAGAACTGTGCCAACTGTCATCAAAGCGGCGGGCGGGGATATGAAGTTGGCCCTCATTTGTCGACGGTGAAGAGTCGAGGGGATGGAGAGTTGATCGTTAGTATTCTCGATCCCAATCGCGAAGTCTCTCCCAACTATTTGACCTACATGGTCGCCACCGTGGAGGGATTGGTGTATAGCGGTGTCGTCGTATCGGAAACGGGGACGAATATCACCATGCGAGGAGTCGACAAGAACGAGGTGACGATTCCACGCGATGAGATCGAGGAGTTCCAAAGCTCAGGTCAGTCCTTGATGCCAATCGGTTTGGAGAAAACGATTACCCCACGCGAAATGGCTGATCTTTTGGCGTTCATTAAAGGGCAGTAGGTTTGGGTTGACGCATCGGTGTTAAGAGGGCGGACGCGAAGCGTCCCCCCCATCACAACCCGTGGCGTTAGCGAGGGATAGCGTCGCGAGTGCAGGTAGCCCTTGTCGGGAATGTCTCAGGCATCGGGTGGCACGTCCCTGAGGCACGAAGGGCGTGCTGTGAGACCTGGGATGGATG
>CAYMXM010000573.1:0-3561 GCA_964394065.1 uncultured Pirellula sp.
CTCCCTTCGCCCCCTTTGGGGGAGAAGGGCTGGGGATGAGGGGGCAGCGGCTTAGAAAATTGTGGCTCACCCCCAGCCCCTCTCCCCTAAGAGGGGCGAGGGGAGCGGAACTTAAAAGCGCGGTGCGTTCTAGGGCGCCAAAGCGGTGTCTGACGGGGACGAGCCCCAGTCGGACAAGGAGCGAATCAGAGAACAAAACTTGCGCAAGGCCAATTCGTCGCACTACCAAATTTTTTGACAGCCCAAGGCAAGCCTACGCTACAACCGAACAAAGATTCGTTTGCGATACAACCAATGCAAGATCAACCAAAAGAAAAGGAGTGTTAGACCTCCGTAGAGGAAGTTCGACACGAGGGGCAACTGGGATTCGGATCCTCCAACGATGCGATTCATCAAACCTGTCACTTGGTCGATCAGCCAGCCGAAGTGTCGCTTCAATGCATCCTGGGTCCATCTCTCCATGGTCCAAGACATCACATAGGCGACGATCGAGTTCGCTCCGATGACGAGAAAAAAGAAAGCCCATTTCGTCCAACCCTTCACATCTGCAATGTAGTAAAGAGCTGCAAGCCACAGGAAACAGATTCCACCGCTCCAGAGAGTCCACGAAGGGGTCCAGATGCGTTTAACGATCGGGCATATTTGAGTCCAATCGAACACCCAAGCCAAACTCATCAAACCAACTCCACTCGCAAGCAATAGGCGCAAAGCTTGTTGGGGAGATTGCGCTTGCTGCAAAACTCGACCCGCTAGGAACCCCAAAACCATCGTTCCTAGGGTGGGTATGAAACTCAGCGTCTGGTAGCCTCCGCCCGAGAATTCGAACGGTTTTTCACGAGGAAACAGATTCATCCACCAGCGATCGAACGCCCAGGCCAAGTTCGAATTCTTATTGAAGTGAACGGCGAGTCCAGAGCTATAGAACTCCTCCCAAGTGTTCGGTACACCATTAGCCACGTATGGGAAATCAGTCGTGGGGGCTGGGTACAACACAAAGGCTCCCCAATACCCCACCAATATCAGAATCAAACACGCGATCACTCCTTTGATCGGGAGTTGCGCGATGAGAAAGAGGGCCCAGTATCCGAGTCCAATCTGGGTCAAGGTATCGTCGAACGTGAAATTCGTTTGCGGTTTGCCGAGGCTTCTCAAGAAAATCCCGAGCAGTACCAGCACGATACTTCTCAAGACTGCATGACGGAGCATTTGGCGAAACGACTCCCTTTTCCCCTTCCTCGCGAGAAGGGAGTAGGCCATAGCCGTACCTACCAAAAAGGAGAAGCCGGGCTGGATCATATCGTGCAGCGATCCCCCCGCCCATTCCACGTGCGATGTATGGAACGCAATCCAATTCGCAAGTTGGCTTAACAATCCATCTCCACCAAACAGCTTCTTGAGCTTGGGTAGCGACAGGACTTCTGCCAGCATGAGAAACATCACCATGCCCCGGTAGATATCGATCGACGCGACTCGATTGGAGGCTGGTTGATGGGTGGGAGGAGATGTACTCATCGCGGCTTCGCTTTTTTGGGGAGCCCAGCATTGGGCGGAACTAAGGCGAGTGGCAGATAAAATCCTACCATCCCAATCGTTCCCTAGACCAGGAGTACTCTGGCCCAAGGAATATCGGTTCGATCGGGAACTGCGTCTGACGATGGCAGCCGATCCAGTCCGGATGGCAGAAGGATATCTTTGCACAGCGGCGAACAATCCGCCACTACAAGACATCCCCAAAGAAAAGGTAAGCTTATTATCCCCGGAATAAGCCCCTTTACAGGTTGCTTAATACAGCTTAACTGCTTATTATGCGTAAAATCCCGATGGGTGTTTCGTTCGCCGCGAGAGAATTTACTGGATTTTTATTCCTTCCTCCATGGTGGTGAAATAGGCGGACCATTGGGTTGTGTTACCCCTGTTTGTCTTCTCCGTATAAAGGGTGTGTTTATGCATCGCAAGTTTTCAAAGCGATCTTCCGGGTTCACGCTGGTGGAACTGCTGGTCGTTATCGCCATCATTGGGATTTTGGTCGGGTTGCTGTTGCCTGCCGTGCAAGCAGCGCGTGAGGCGGCGCGCCGAATGCAGTGCAGCAACAATTTGAAGCAATTAAGCTTGGCTTTCCACACGTATCACGACGCCCACCGAACGCTTCCCGCGTATCAGTACAACGTCGTGGGTACGAGTTCCTGGCAAGGGCATGGTGCGATGACCATGGTCTTGCCCTTCATTGAACAGGGAAACTTGTTCAATCAAATGCGCTTTACTGAAGCGTTCGACAGCGCTTTCAACAACAACGTGGGACGAGTTAAGCTCTCTGCGTTTCTTTGTCCAACCGACATCAACTATCCCGACATCACTTGGGGTGGGAACAATTACATGGTCAACGGTGGCGCCCACGTCAATTTGTACGCCACTACAGGAAACCCAAAATCGGGTGGGGCGTTCAGTCGGAGCCAACCCTCCAAGCTGGCGGACCTGACTGATGGAACCTCGAACGTGATCCTCATCTCGGAGCTCCTTAAAGGGGATAACACCAATGCCAGTCTGGATCTACGTCGCGACGTCACAAACTCGCTGGTGATGGCAAACCGAGAGTTTCCTACATCGGCAGAGGTCGAGGCCGCAGGGGTTGCTTGTGATGGGACAGCCGCTACGTACCAACAAAGCAACGCGGGTAGAGCTTGGCATGGAAGCTTTCCTGGATGGATCGTTTTCAACGCTGTCGCTCCTCCTAACTGGAAGCACATCAGCTGCTGTGACGGTGGTGGATTTGGGTACGCATGCGATCGTAATGGAATCGTCCCTGCACGAAGCCTTCACACGGGTGGCGTGCAAATCGGGATGGGTGACGGTTCCGTTCACTTCGTCTCGGATGGGGTGGATCTCTTGCTCTGGCAACGTCTTGGGGCTCGTGGTGACGGAAACCCTGTCAGCCTTCCGTAGTTTCTGAAAGCCACCGTATTGTTTCTCCAGAAGATCGCCTCACTGAGTTTGGCTTGCTGAGGCGATCTTTTTTTCGATCCTGCTCCGTTTTGTGAAAACTATGAAAAAACTCCTATCCATCGTGGCGATTTTGTTCGTTTCAACAATCGGTTGTACCCAGTCTACAACCTCAGTACCCGTTACCCCACCAGCGGCTGCCGAAGAGATCAAGATGGGACTTAAGTCCATGGCAGAAAGTGGTGTAGTGGACAGCGGTATGGTTTCCGTCCAGGAGAAGATTGAGGAACTCAAAGCGCAAGACTCGGCTAAAGGGACCGAGATCGCTGAGATTTTCGCGAAACTTCAAGCTGCTAAGTCGCCCGCAGACGTAAAAAAGCACGCAAGTGCGATCTTGGATAAGCTGAAGTAGCCTAAAGCAGGTTGCAACCGTAATCCCTTACGAAGTGGAACATCCGCTTCTTGTCCGACAGGGGCTCGTCCCCGTCGGACGCCGTTTTGGCGGCCTAGCCCGCGTCGCGCTTTTGATATCTGCTCCCCTCGCCCCTCTTTGGGGAGAGGGGCCGGGCGGCCTGACGCATCGGTGGTAAGAGGGTGGACGCGAAGCGTCCCCCATCACAACCC
>CAYMXM010000574.1:0-3559 GCA_964394065.1 uncultured Pirellula sp.
CCCCGAAGCGGGGCGAGGGGAGCGGATATCTAACAACGTTGCGCCTTGGCACCTTTGCGTGAGTTCTGTCTCGAAACTTTAATTTGCATTTGCACCCCACCCATCGTAAAAAGATCATTCCTCTATGCTGATTTCCCTTGGCTCTGTTCTGGAATGATTGAGTATGCTTCGCTCGCTGATGGTTGCTGCGGTCCTGATTGGATTGACGTCGTGGCTAAGGTTTACTTCGTGGGGACTGGGAGCGGAGGAGGTTCCCAGGCCTAATGTAGTCTTCGTTCTGGTCGATGATTTGCGCTGGGATGACTTGAGCTGTGCTGGGAATCCATTTACTAAAACCCCTCACATCGATCGGGTGGGGCAGGAGGGGGCTCGGTTTCTGAACGCGTTCGCGACCACGCCTCTCTGTTCCCCTTCGCGAGCTAGCATCCTAACCAGTCAGTACGCCCAGACTCATGGGATTACAGACAATACAGAGCGTGGACCCCAGAGCCACCGATTGCGGACTTTTCCCCAGGAGTTGCAGAAGCTGGGCTATAAAACGGCTTACATCGGCAAATGGCATATGGGGAACGATTTCAGTCGCCGACCGGGGTTCGATCGTTGGTACTGCTTAAAGGGACAAGGCTCAACGTTCGATTCCATCGTCAACGACGAAGAGGTCGAGGTGCAAACCAGGGGATATGTCACGGATGTCCTGAACGAACAAGCCGTCGCGTTCGTCCGTCAAACGCATTCACAGCCCTTTCTTCTCTACCTCTCTCACAAGGCGGTGCATCCCGAGACCGTTCAACATGCCGATGGATCGCTGTCAGACCCTACGCTGTCGAATTTCATTCCTGCACCTCGGCACAAGGAGCTCTACGCAGGAGTTGCGATTCCCCGACGTCCGAACTGGGGCGTCCCACCGCGGCACAAGCCTGCCTTACAACAAACGATCGCCGGTGTTCCACCGCTGGGACCGGAAACAGGGAGCAGCGATACCGCTATCTTGAATCGCCTACGGATGCTGGCTTCGATTGATGAAGGTGTGGGAGAATTGCTCAACGCGCTAGAGGAAACGGGGCAACTGAACAATACCGTATTCGTCGTCGCCAGTGATCATGGATACTTTTATGGTGAGCACGGTCTGAGCGTTGAACGGCGATTGGCCTACGAAGAAAGCATCCGGATTCCCCTGCTGGTGCGTTACCCACGGTTGATTGAAGCGGGCAGTACCCCGGAGAGTTTGGCCATTACACTGGATCTCGCCCCGACGTTTGTTGAGCTTGCAGGTGGCCAGGCCCCGACACAATATCAAGGCCGCTCGCTGGTGCCGTTGCTGAAGGGAAATGTCCCCGCGGATTGGCGCAACTCGTTTCTCGTGGAGTATTTTTCGGACACCGTCTTTCCGCGGATGCACAAAATGGCTTACCAAGCGGTGCGAAACGATCGTTGGAAGTATATCCGCTACTTGGAGCACGCCAACGCCGACGAGCTGTATGATCTTCAAAGCGATCCGTATGAATTGAATAATTTGGCCGTTGATTCCGCATCGGCGTCATCGCTCGTAAAGCTTCAGGCCGAACTAGAAGGGGTGCTCGCGGAGATCAATCCAGCCCCACTCGCATTCGGCGAAGGAACACCTGCTGCGGTCGCCAACCAAGCAACAACCCTGGATTGGCACTCGGTGACACCAAGCGTCGTAGAAGGTCAAGGGTGGACAGATACGGAAGAACCTTTCGATCGTTTCCCAGCCCGAGCGAAGTCTTTAGTTCGCAAACCGGTTTGGAATCTCTCCAAGCATTCGGCCGGTTTGTACGTTGATTTTTTGACGGATGCTCGGAATATTTCGGCGAATTGGACATTAAATTCCAGCCGGAAGGAGATGGCGCACATGCCAGCAACCGGTGTGAGTGGCCTTGATCTGTATATTCAACACGACGATGGGAAATGGTACTTTCTCGGCAATGGTCGCCCCACGCAACCGATTACCAACGAGGGGTTCTTGATCCGAGGACTTGTTGGCCAGCAAGCTCGATACCGGCTTTACTTTCCACTCTACAATGGAGTCACCGACGTCAAAATTGGCGTGCCACAAGGTGCCACATTTCAATTCACCAAAGCGACCGATCCTCCTCGCAAGCCAGTCGTGATCTATGGGACTTCGATCACGCAAGGTGGTTGTGCTTCGCGCCCCGGCATGAGTTTTCCGGCCATTCTGGGGAGGCGGCTGCATGTTCCGATCGTGAACCTCGGTTTTTCCGGAAATGGAAAAGCCGAAGCCGAGGTGGCGCAATTGCTGGCTGAACTGGAACCAGCAGCGTTCCTTTTAGACCCGCTAGGAAATCTGCAGCCCAACGAAGTCGCCGAGAGAATGCCAGACTTCGTGCGGATCTTGAGGGAACGCCATCCCGAAGTCCCGATCTTGCTGAATGAAAACGTCCGTTATCCAACGACCCGGTTTATTGAAAGTCGGAAAGAACGGGTCAACCAATCGAACCAGTTCCTTCAAGCAATTCACAAGAAACGGGTTGGTTTCGGGGATCGCAACATTTTCATCATTCCTTCCTGTGATCTGACCTCCGATTCCAATGACACAACCGTCGATGGAACTCACCCGACCGACCTTGGCTTTCTCCGCATGGCGGATGCGATTGAGCCTTACCTTCGAAAAGTTCTTCAGTGATTCCCTCCCCCCCGACTCCCCCTGTAGGATTTCATTTGCCACTTATTCAAAGAAAGCAACGTATGCAAAAGTTCATTCAAGCTTGGTTACTAATCGCGTTCATGATCATCCCCCTCGATTCCTTTGCCGAATCTCCCAATCAAGGACTCGCTCCGTCTGAGAAGGAGGCCGCGGAAGTCGGTTTCGTTTCGTTGTTTGATGGAAAGACACTAGATGGGTGGTGGAAACACAACAAGGTTCCCAAGTTTCATGTGGGGGGGAAATGGGAAGTGGTTGATGGTGTCATCGTGGGGGATCAAGATCCGCCAGGAAAAGGGGGCTTTCTAGCGACCAAGGAAAAGTATTCGGACTTCGTCATCCGTTTCGAACTGAATATGGACTACCCTAGCGACAGTGGCGTTTTCGTGCGAATGGGGGACGACGGCAAAAGCCATCAGGTCACCCTCGACAACCGTCCTGGCGGAGACTTTGGGGCGATTTATCTCCCCTGGACGCAAGACTCGGTGCTGAAAAATCCGGAGGGAGTCAAAGCCTTTCGTCAAAAGGAATGGAATGACGTCGAGGTGCGAATTGAAGGGGAACCATCCCGCATCCGCTTCCGCTTGAACGGCCAATTGGTGACTGACTTCCAACATACCGAAAAGACGACCGCTGGCGTTCCGACCGAGGGTTATATCGGTCTACAAGTGCATCCGTCTGTCCCAACGCACGTCAATTGGAAAGAAGGAAATAAGGTCCGTTTCCGCAATATCCGCATCAAGGATCTCACCAAGGAGCAAAAGGGTAAGTAACGGTACTGGCTAGGCCTGACGCATCGGCGCGAACATAAAGGTTTGGGTGGTTTGGCCGACGCGTAAGCGAGGCCCGAAAATCACAACCCGTGGCGTAAGCGAG
>CAYMXM010000575.1:0-3556 GCA_964394065.1 uncultured Pirellula sp.
GCCTAGTTTCCAGCGCTGTCCCTCGCTTACGCCACGGGTTGTGATTTTCGGGCCTTTACGCTTCGATTGCGTTGGAAGTGATACTCGGCGTGCCATCTCAATCTGAGATGGGACCACGACCACTTCACACACCCTACGACTTTGGTGGTAAAACAATCAAATAGCGCAACTTCAGAACTAAGGATTTCGATATATGACCCAAGCCGCAAATTTCCCTTCTTGGACACGTCGTCGTTGTCTGCAATTGGCCGCCATCGCTGCCGCCAGCCCGAGGTGCGCTTGGGCTGAAGAGAAGGAGCCTGGGTTTGTCGACGCCCATGTTCATATCTGGACACCCGACACGAGCGCCTTTCCGCTAGGCAAGGACTACGAGAAGTCGGACATGGTCCCCAAAAGCTTTACGCCCGAAGAACTATTTTCCGAATGCCGCCCAGCCGGGGTGACCCAGGTCGTTCTGATTCAAATGAGTTTCTATCAACACGATAATCGCTACATGCTGGACGCGATCGCCAAGCATCCAGAAACCTTTCGCGGAGTCGCCATTATCGATCCCGAGAAGCCACGACTTCTCGAAACCATGCAAGATCTCAAGAAGCAAGGGGTCACAGGTTTTCGCTTGTATGCGAACGCCAACGCAACCGCCTCGTGGATTGAGTCGACAAGCATGGCCACTATGTGGAAGAATGGAGCCGAAACAGGTCAGGCCATTTGCTTGCTCGCCGATCCAGACGCCTTGCCGACGATCGAGAAGCTGTGTCGCAAGTTTCCTCAGACACGAGTCGTCATCGATCACTTCGGGAGAATTGGGATCGATGGAACCATTCGCCAGTCCGACCTCGACCAGCTTTGTAAGCTCGCAAGCTTCCCCAATACGTTTATCAAAACGTCCGCTTTCTATGCCTTAGGTAAGAAGCAACCCCCCTATACCGACATGGGACCAATGATCAAACGTCTGCGAGATTCCTTCGGCCCGCAACGACTCATGTGGGCCAGCGATTGTCCTTATCAGGTACAAGACAACCACTCCTACGCCGCTTCGATTGCGCTGATAAACGAGCGTCTCGATTTCCTTACCGAAGAAGATAAACGCTGGATGTTACGTAAAACCGCCCAGTCGGTTTATTTCAGCAGGCTTGAGGGGTGAGGGAGCAGGCTTGAGGGGTGAGGCTTGAGACTTGAGGAAGAAAAGGGGGGCTTCGCTCCGGGGCTGTCAAAAAGAAGGTGTTGTGAGGACTTAGCTTTGCGCAAGTTTCATTCACTGATTCGCTTCTGGTCCGATCGGGGCTCGTCCCCGTCGGACACCGCTTTGGCGCCCTAGTACGCTCCGCGCTTTAGATCTCCGCTCCCCTCGCCCCGCTTCGGGGAGAGGGGCCGGGGGTGAGCAGAGTTCTAAAACGCAGCGCGTTCTAGGGCGACAAAGCGACGTCCGACGGGGGCAAGCCCCGATCGGACGAAAACACCTACAGTGGTTCAATGGAAGCCCTCTTCCTCAAGTCTCAAGCCTCACCCCTCAAGCCTCAAGCCTCAAGCCTCAAGCCTGCTCCCGTTACCGGAGGGCTCGCGCTCTGCCGCTACTATTCTCGTCGCTTCTCGACCGCGTAGCAGTGGTCTCAACGTTCGACTTTTCAATCTCTAGATAGCGAGCATGGTATAGGGCAATCGCGCGAGTCGCATGTCCTCGAGGCCCGATCGGCCACTTCGTCTCTTTGTTGTCATAAATCTGCGACAGCAAGAAGTCGATGCTTTTCTGAACGCGAGGTTGATTGATTTCCGAATCGGGAAGGGTGTACATCAACCATTCGAGCATGTGCCCCGTCGTCTGTACCTTTCGCTCATTGTTCGGCTCGTTCGCTCGCCCTTCATACCATGATGTGCTGAAGCTTCCGTCAGGATTTTGCAGCTGCCAAGTGTAGGCGATGTATTCCTTCACGAATTGATTGGCTCTCGCATATTGTCCGTCGATCGGCGCTCCCTGCATAGCACGCTGGCGAACAGAGAAGGAGAACCCCATTAGCCGGTGCGCTCCACCGCAAGCGGCACCTACGATCGGCTGGGCGAGCTCTTCTTGAATCAGCTTGGGAATGCTCCAAACCTTTCCGTCGTTTGCCCGCCACTGCTTGTTGGTATCGAGATAGTAGGAAAGACTGATCAACTTAAAGGTCAACTCCGAGCGCTCCTTGCAAGTCGCCATCTCGTAGCGAACAAGGTCCTCCACCTTGAAGCGACTCTGACCGATTTGGATAGGGTAATCGAGGGGAACGCCCGACTGCGCTAGGATAGCAAGGAACTGCCCCGCGTGACCTTGAACCCCCGGGCCAACATTCGGTACGAACCCTCGACCGCGAGGAGTGAACATCCTTTGCGTTCGGCAGGTCCCGTTGTGGCACATCCACCCGATCGCGTTGACTCGCGAGTTTCCATGCTGAAGCTCGTAGTCCGCTCCGAACGGAAGCAATGCGTGCATGACCGCCCAGGGAGATCGAACCGACGTCGATTCGGGATGGGTGAGGTAGTAGTCGAGGCACTCTTTCGCACGAGCAAGCCTCGTTGCATCGGCGGCTGCGATTTGGGGTTGCGAAGCACGAGAAACAATCGGTGCAACGGGAGACCTTGCATTGGTCGGCTCTTCGACCCGAACATCGCGACGAGCAGTTCGAGGCTTGGACGCATGAAGAGCGTCGATCCCTTGGTCTTCTCGGCTCGAGTGGATGTCTCCATGGTCGATCGCCGGTGCTTCTTGATGTTTTTCGTTCTCAAGCTCGGTTAACGATAGTGGTATTCGGACGGGGCGTGGCCGTTTGGTGAGAACCTCGGTCTCTTCCTCGTTTCGGACATCTTCGACTAGATTCGGTTCTTCCGGCGGGAGGCCCGGATCCTCGATCAGTAGGTCGATGTCAGAATTAGCATCAGTTGATTTGAGCTGATCGTTCTTGCTCCGTTCTGCACTTCGACTCAGCGAAGGAGGTATGGGGGCAGAGAAGGGGAGAGATTGACCGTCATCTTCACCAAACGACAAGGATTGCTTCTTGGGAGCAGAGACCTTGGGAGGAGGAGAGGTGGGAACTGCATCCTTGTCCCCTTCGGGATCTCCGATCCAAAGCCACGACGATGGTGCAGATTCGGGAGTTTTTGGGGACGACGTGGTCTTGGTGGTTTCCTGCGCGTGGAGGAGCGCAGGAACGATCGCCAAGGATCCCAAGACCACTCCACCCATCGTCGCCGATCGAATGCGCTTTCGCAGCATAACGTTGCCATCATTACGAGTTCCCGTCCTAACCGCTCCGACCGGTTATATCGGCGCAAACGGGTAGCGCTGTCCAGCGAATAAAAACGATCGGGAAAGAAGTAGCCGACGTGGCCCGGGCGTCTCGCCCGAGGGGGAAATTCAACGCAGAGTCGCGGAGACGCAGGGGCGCAGAGGAAGAGGGGGCACCAAAGTGCAACAATTTTTCTTCTCTGCGGCTCCGCGACTCTGCGCTTCATTCTTTTGACAGGGAGGTAGGGTGGCCTGACGCATCGGTGGTAAGAGGGTGGACGCGAAGCGTCCCCCATCACA
>CAYMXM010000576.1:0-3532 GCA_964394065.1 uncultured Pirellula sp.
GGCTCGCAGCCCCTAGCCAATGTGCTTGAACGTGGAAACGTAACTCGTTGCAGAAACGTCCCAACAACCAGGCCGCATAGGGCGGTGTTGGCTCGTCAGTCACATATGCCTCAGCTCGCAATGTTGATCGGAGACCTTCGATTTCCTGCATGGATTGCCAGGCTGGATTCAAACACATGAACAGGCCCTTCAACCGGCAAGGCTGCCAGTGGTTTGCCGACTTGCTGCCGAACACCACTGACAGCCAATACACCGGAACGAGACAGTCGCGACGTCAGAGATTTGTTTGCTCAGTTTTACAGCGATGGCCCCGGCAAACGGAATCATCCCGTCTTCCTGGCGACCTCGATCGCCAATTTGAGATTCCGCTCCGCATAGACTTTCGTCACGTCTGCGTGTGCATGCCCCAGGCTGACGGCCGCTGCCTCGATGCCATACAGTTCGTTGAGTTCCGTCGCTCGGGAGTGCCGTAGCTGAAGCGGGAACCATTCCGGGATGGACGGTTGATTCTTTGCGGTTCGCAGCTTGTTGACCTTGCGAATTCCATACTTGATGGATCGACGGTACGAATCAACATCGTAGTGATCCCGCAACGGTCTGGTCGGCGCTGGTGCTCGCCCTCGCTTCCTTTGCGAGGGCGTCATCGGCGACTTTCTGGCCGCACGACGAGTCGCCCGCCGATGCTCGGCCGCGTCCCTGGGGCTAAAGAGATACTCTCCTACATCCGACTTCAAGAAGGGCGAGAGGACTTGCTGGGCGCGTGGCCCAATCGGAATCTTGCGATCATGCCCGCGCCAGGCGTTCTTATGTTCCGCTGGCTCGTAAACCCAAATGTCGTGGCTCATATCGATTTCAGATTGGCGAAGGCTCACCACTTCGCAGGGCCGCATCCCGGTCAGTCGTTGCAATTGGATCATCGCCGCCACCTGGGGCACGACGTGTGGCAGCACGACGTCAACGAATGCGTCGTCAACCGGACTGACGGGCGGCAACTCTCTCGCCTTCGACCGGCCTCGCTTCAGTCCGTCCACAGTCCGCAATCCCTCGTAAACGGTTGCCGGGATCAGTTGCTGGCTCACCAGCCAGCGAAAGCAGCGTTTGATCCGATGGATGCGGTTGTTGATGACGCCGCGCGACAGCCCGGCTTCGATCATGTGTTGACGGACAGACTCCAGACGAAGCGGGCCAAACTCTCGGGCGAGGGTCGTACTGAAAAGTTCCCGGAGCGGTCTCAGTGCCAGGCCCATCTCGACGAACTCCTTCGTCGGCTGGCCATTCTTGGAGTAGTAGCCACGGGCGAACGTATGATATCGCAGGAGCGCCTCGGCGACCGTCAGCGAGGGTTCGCTGGACATGGCGAGGGCTGCGGCCTGCGTTGTCGACGAGAACCGATTGGACCGCCATTCCGCGATCAGTCGTTCGTACTCGGCATGGCTTTCCGAAGAGCCAAATTCGCCGAGGTAATGATCCTGACCGTTGATGCGAACAACGGCCCGCCCGGATGCCTTGTGATGGCAATACGACGGGACTTTCCCAGGTTTGCGCGGCATGAGGCTATGTCTTTCTTCTCTGTTTCTCCGTAATTTACGGAGGAATCAGAGTCTCAAGACCCCTTCGGTTCCGTAGTTTGAGCAACCGGGTTTTCTCAAACCCTTGAAAATCAGGCGTTTTTCGTCGCAAGTCACTCAATCATGCTGAGTTGCGAGTCGCCTGAGTTTCGGAAACAGTGTCCGGTTTGTGTCCAGTTGTTGATCGAAACAGGTACATTCTTGTGAATTCACAAGAGCCGTTTCGTCAATCTTTTCGGCCCATCTGTCGGCTCCCTGCGGAAGCGTCAATCCGCCTCTTGATTGGGCTGCGACGGCTGGTCAGATTTTTCCCCTCTGGCGGGTTGCTTGAAGTTTTCAGAAGTTGGCCAGCGGGGTCTAATGAATGTGATACTCCCTCGAAAACTGCACTATCCGACAATACCGCCATGAGCAAGATTTTCCACCCTCTGCTGGCTCTGATCGCCTCGGCGACCGACCGGGAACTGGCCAAGTATGTGGAGTACCTCAAGCACGAGAACAAGATTCTGCGTGCCCGGCTTCCCAAGCAGATGCACACCACCGCCGACGAGCAGAAGACGCTGCTCAAATATGGGAAGGCGGTCGGCAAGGCTATCGAAGAGTTGATCTCGATTGTCAGTCCGGCGACGTTCTATCGCTGGTTAAGAGACGACAAGGCAGGAAAGCCCAAGCCGAAGCAACCCAAAGGCGGTCAGAGAAAACCAGAGGACGTGCGAGCTTTGGTTCTCAAAGTGGCCCTCGAAACGGGGTTTGGGCTGACCCGCATCGTCGGCGAGATGCGTCGGTTGGGCATCAAGATCAGCCGCCAAACCGTCCGACGTATTCTTAAAGACCATGACATCGAACCCAGCCCGGATCGGACATCCGACTCATGGGCAGACTTTCTGAATCGTCACGGTGCCACGCTGTGGGGATGTGATTTCTTTTCCGTCAAAGCTGTGACGCCCAAAGGCTTGCGTGATCTGTATGTCATGGTGTTCCTCAACCTGAAAACTCGGGAAGCGATAGTGACCGAGGCGACATTGCATCCCGATTCCGCATGGGTCTGCCAGCAGACCAAATGGTTCAGCGACCAGACTCGGACCAGAGAAACCAAGCCCGCCATGCTCCTGCATGACCGGGATATGAAATACACCAAAGAGTTCACCAAGACAGTGAAAGAGGCTGGCATGAAGACGAATCCGCTGCCGATTGGATCGCCGAATCTGAATGGACGCTGCGAGCGGTTCATCGAAACGATCAAGCTCGAATGTCTCCAGAGATTTATCGTCTTTGGAAAACGCCACATGGATTATCTCGTCGCTCAGTTCACGGATTATTACAACCACCATCGGTCGCATTCCGAACGAGAGTTTCTGCCGCCTGTTCGGGACAGCGAACCAGAGAGGGTTCTGTCGTTGAAGTTGAGTGAGATCGAAATTAGATCGCATGTTGGAGGACTGGTGAAGTCCTTCCATCGGAGAACGGCGTGACGTGATTTCATTGTGCGAGGCACCTGCGTCTTGCTCCAGTTTTCAACCTCAAAACTGGAGCCAATCCATGCAACGCCGCACTTCTCGCCTTGAAGTCTGTCTCCGATTCTGGGCGGTCGCTTTCGTCCTTGCCCTGGGCCCTTACGGGTTGCTCTTCCTGATGGTCGGCGCAGTCTCACTGCCGTTTCTGGCGTTCATCGCCCTCGTGGTGACAATTCTGTTCAACGGACTTCAGTGGATCGGCCACCAACTCGTCTTTCGCACATTGTTCTCGGACGATGAACGGGTTCAGAAGTTTCTCCGTGAGGGGGGGGCGATCCGTGGTTTCACCTGTCGTGTCCGTGGCCCTTCAATCCTGACTCTGACGAGGTTCGCATGACCGGCGAACCGGAAATCTGGCATTGCTCCGAGTGTGGAGGACCGAACACGGACATCGACCGCAGTGCCAGCGACCGAAACCGCAATGCTGGCATGGTTGTTCGATGTCCGTGT
>CAYMXM010000577.1:0-3508 GCA_964394065.1 uncultured Pirellula sp.
GAAACTTGGCCATTGTTTCTAACACTTCTACCCCTCACCCCCAGCCCCTCTCCCCGAAGCGGGGCGAGGGGAGCGGAGATCTAAAAGCGCGGAGAGTTCTAGGGCGCCAAAGCGGTGTCCGACGGGGACGAGCCCCGGTCGGACAAGAAGCGAATCAAGAAGAATTAAAGAAAGAAATCATTCGATTGCAACAAAACAAGACAATACAGTTTTTTATTGGGAATCAGAAAAGGGGACGGATTCTGTGTTCGGAAGTTGGACCACGGATTGCACGGATAGGAAGTTTGAAGGGTGAAGTGCGAAGTTTGAAAAGGGTACTTTCAGAATGCGACTAGGAATCCTCGATATCTTCTCCGCGTCCCTGCGTCTCTGCGTCTCTGCGTCTCTGCGTTAAAATAAACGAATGGCATCTTCGATTCTGCAATGGCTTCGGCCGAATGACCTTTCCCGTTTAGCATCCCTTCAGCTCCTTGCGAAGAAGGTCGTGGAGGGGCTTCGTGGAGGTGTTCATCGATCCAGGAACGTCGGTGCCAGCGTCGACTTCAAAGAGCATCGACAGTATGTGCCCGGGGATGAGGTCCGGTCGATCGATTGGAAGCTCTACGGCAAAACCGACCGACTCTACATTCGGCAATTCGAGGACGAAACCAACCTGCGCTGCACTCTTTTTGTCGACCAGAGTGGATCGATGCGCTACGGAGGTTCGAAACGGAACGGTATCAGCAAACATGATTATGCAATCCAGCTCGCTGCTTGTTTGGCTTATTTGCTGATCGGCCAGCAGGATGCCGTTGGAGTCGCGACCTACGATCAACAGTTGTGCGCTTTCCTACCTGCGAGAAGCCATCCGAACCATCTGCATCCTCTTTTAGATCTTCTGTCTCGATCGGAACCCCGTGACTCGACCGATATTAGCTCGGTGGTGACTACCTATCTTCAACGAGTTAAACGAGGGGGGATGGTGATCCTCCTAAGCGATGGGTTCGGCGATCCCGAAGCGTTAGTTCGCTCTCTCGCTCTCTTAAACGCGAACCAACATGAAGTGATCTTCCTCCAAGTCCTCGACGACGATGAGATCGACTTTCCCTTCTTCCAACGAACTCAGTTTCGCGCATTGGAAGGAGGTGTCGACGAAAAACTCATCGAGCCGACTTCGTTTCGCCAGGAGTACTTGAAACGGTTTGGGGCTCATCAAGAGGTCCTCGCTTCGGGCTGTCAGAAGCATCGTATTCACCACGTCATTGTCCGGACATCGGAGGCGCATGGTGAAGTATTAACGCGGTTCCTCAACGAGAGAAAGGGACTGACGTGACCTTTCTCAATGCCCTTTTGGCAGCCGGAACGCTCGCCTTTACTCTTCCTCTCCTCATTCATCTGCTGAATCGGCATCGGTTCCAAGTCATCGATTGGGGAGGAATGCAATTTCTCGAGGTTTCGCAGAATCAAAATTCACGAAAGCTAGAGTGGAAAAACTGGCTTCTTCTTTTGCTTCGATGCCTCATCCCGGTTTTTCTAGCTCTGGCCATGTCTCGCCCGTTCGTTCTTTCGTGGTCAGCGAGCAATGCGAACGAGAAGGTGGCGATCGCCTTCCTCCTAGACGATTCCCTCTCGATGCAAGCGAATCGATCGGACGGAACTCGCCGATGGGATTATGCGATCGAACAGATTCAAGAGATCGAGAGGCAACTTCCAGCGGGAAGCGTTGCGACGACCATTCGTGGCCCGGGCGTCTCGCCCAGAGTTGCGAATGTTCCGGGCGAGACGCCCGGGCCACGGTCGACGGGAGGTGAACTGCAGTTTGCAGAATCGGTTTCTCTCGCATTGCAGTGGTTAGGTAAGGAGCCGATCAGCCATCGAAAGATCGTTTTGATCTCCGATTTTCAGAAGCGGGATTGGGAGGGGCGATCGGAAGAAACGGCGGAAACGTTAAAGCGAATCGACGATCAGCTTATCGTCCCTAAGTTTGCCTGTATCGATGTCGTGGAGGATCCCGTTGATTCCTACCCAGAGAAAGAATTTCCCAACGTTTGGATCGAAGAACTAAATGTTGCACCAAAGCGCATCGTGCCAGGGAGTCGAGTCGAGTTGCGAGCCACTTTGGTGAATGGAGCGAGTCAGCCGTGGGAGTCGGTTCGAGTTCGCTTTTTCTTGCACGAACAAGAGATCGAAGAGCAACGGGTTCGGTTGGAAGCGAACAGTCAAGCGATCGTGACGAGTTATTGGCATGCGAACGACAGCGAGGCGGGGATGCTTCGAGTCACGATCGATGTAGAGGATTTGCTCGTTGCTGACAACGAAGCCCTGTTGCCGATCCGGGTGACTTCTCCCATTCCTGTTCTCATCGTCGATGGGGATCGAAGAGAGGAACGGATGGCGAGCGAGAGCGATTTTGTCAGGATGGCGCTCGCTCCGTTCTCGGAGGTTTCTTTAGACGAGCGGCAGATGAAAAACCTCTACCGCGGCCCGGGTGAGACGCCCGGGCCATATAAGGGAATACGAACCAACCCGTTCGATTGCCAGGTAATCGATGCGGCCAATTGGAGTGAGGAGGACTTGAGAGACCGAAAGGTGCTATTGCTGTGCAATGTAGCTACGCTCAGCGAACAACAAATTCAAGAGATTCGAAGTTGGGTCGATCGGGGAGGGGGATTGATCGTCTTTCCAGGAGACCGGTGGGACATTGCGAGTTGGAGTCAGATGAAGGATGTGAATTCGGGAGGAATTCGAATCGCAGAGCTTGGGGAGCGAGTGAAGAGAGAGCGAGGAGGGCTTGCGTTAGATCCAATCACGATCGATATGGAGGTCTCTCAGTCAGGCGTAACGCAATCGAAAATATCTCAATGGGAAGTGCTTCGTGGGATGTCCCGAGGGAGTCGTGACGCGCTCGGCATGACGACGGTCGAGAGCTATATCGAGATGCGTTTGCCTGACCAGACCGACGCCGAGATTCAAGGGAGCGAGATCAAAGCAAGGTTGAGCAACGATGTACCATGGATAGTCTACCGGTCGGTTGGGGAAGGGAATATCGCTTGGTTCTCTACCTCGTGCGATATGGGAGATTCCAATTTGCCGACTCGTGCAGCGTTTGTGCCGCTCATGCATCGGGTCGTCGAGAACGCGGCGTCTGGCTTGGCGATCGCCCCCTCTCCTGTTCCATCCAACCGAGCGAGCGAATCGAACCTACAGCGTTGGACTGGTGAGGAACGGAAGCGTTACCAGGAAAGGGTCCCGGGGGCTTTTTATTCGGATGCTCAAGGTTACCTAGCAAGTTCAGGAGAGAGCGTGATGGGACGGGAGATCTGGCGCTGGTTTTGGGGGATAGGAGTCGTTTGCTTTTTACTAGAAATGTTTGTCCGGCGCCCAATGTAGAACGGAATTTATTCCGTTAAACAACGCTTCTAATCAACGCCGCCGTCAGCGCTGTGAGCCGGCATCCACGTCAGGGCCCTCGCAAGCCCCCGCAGGAAGTGAGAGGCTCTCGGCGCCAGTTGGGGCACTTGGGTAGCCC
>CAYMXM010000578.1:0-3508 GCA_964394065.1 uncultured Pirellula sp.
TCCCCTAAAAGGGGCGAGGGGAGCAGATAGTCTAAAGCGCAGCGCGTGCTAGGACGCCAAAGCGGTTTCCTACGGCGACGAGCCCCGATCGGACAAGGAGCAAACCAGAGAACAAAACTTCCGCAAACCAATTCCCCACAACACCAACTTGTTGACGCCCCAGGCTTACTCCCCACTTCGATTTTTTATTCAACCTTATTGCAAAGACCACCAATACAAAATGACTAAACCACCGTCCATCGGAAAGCCGGCGCCCGAGCTGCTGGCTCCCGCGGGAAATTGGGAATGTGTCCATGCTGCCATCGAGAATGGGGCGGATGCTATCTACTTTGGACTCGACGTAGGGTTCAACGCCCGCGCACGGGCCGTCAACTTCTCGCTCGACGATCTCCCCCTCTTGATGCAAACGCTCCATCGGCGAGGGCTTGTGGGATATGTCACCCTCAACACTCTCGTCTTCACCGACGAACTCCCCGATCTAGAACGAAACGTAGCCCTCATTGCGGAGGCAGGTGTCGATGCAGTCCTCGTTCAAGACCTCGGTGCAGCGAGGTTGATTCGGGAGATATGCCCGGAATTGGCGATCCATGCTAGCACGCAGATGACCATGGTCTCGGCCGAGACCATCGCCCCGATCGAATCGCTCGGTATTCAACGAGTCGTCGTCGCGAGAGAGTTGTCCATCGACGAGATTCGGAAGATTACTTCCGCGACGAAGATGCCTATCGAAACTTTCGTCCATGGCGCTCTCTGTGTTGCATACAGTGGCCAATGCTTGACGAGCGAATCCCTCGGAGGTCGGAGCGCGAATCGGGGGCAATGCGCGCAAGCTTGCCGTCTGAACTACGAACTCATCTGCGATGGTGAACTCCGGAATCTCGGGGACAACCGCTATCTCCTCTCCCCACAAGATCTCGCAGGATACGAATATATTCCCCAACTCATCGACGCCGGTGTTTGTTCCTTGAAGATCGAGGGACGACTCAAAACTCCCGAGTATGTCGCCAACGTCGTCGGACACTATCGCAACGCGATCGACGAGGCGATGAAGGGGCGAGAGATCCGATGGGATGATTCGACCAAACGAGAAATGGAACTCAGCTTCTCGCGTGGCTTCAGCCCCGGATGGCTCGAAGGATGCAATCACAAACGGCTTGTCCCCGGGCTGAGTAGCGCGAAGAAAGGAGTCCAAGCCGGCCGGGTCGTACGCGTGCGCGGGGAGCGTGTCCTCGTCGATTTGAAGGTCCCCTTGATGCCGGGAGATGGGGTCGTCTTCGAAGGAGATCGGGTTGCTGGAAAAGAGATCGGTGGACGGATCTTCCAGGTGTTCGTCGGTGGCAAGCTTACCGACACACCGTCCGCAGGACGCGTCGAACTCGCATTTCAACGTGGGTTGATCCAAGAACCATCCTTGCGAGAAGGCTTAACGATCTGGCAAACCGATTCACCTCAGTTGACCAAGCGACTTCGTGCTTCGTTCAACACCAAGCAGCCAAAACGGAAACTACCCATCGAAGCATCGATCCAAGTCCATGCTGGAGAACCGATTCGCATCGCAGCTTGGATTTCCAGTGCGCCGGAGAAGCGAATTGAGTGGGAAACGGAGCATCGCTCGGAGGTCGCTCGCAAACATCCGACGAACGAATCTCATTTGTTTGAGCAGCTCAACCGACTCGGAACGACCCCTTATGAGCTTCGATCTCTCACTGCGGACATTGACGGCGCGCCCATGGTCCCGCTCAGTGTCCTGGGAGAGATTCGGAAAGAGTTGGCTCTTCGGCTCGACCGCTTGTTGATCGAGGCTCCGAACCGAACCGTTCAACCTTACGGTGTTGCGACACGCATGTTACGGGGAGCGGCAGATGAATCCGTACCATTCCCAGACGTGGCCCGGGCGTCTCGCCCGGAACAGCCTATGCAACTCCGGGCGAGACGCCCAGGCCACGGCGGTAGTCTCATATCTGCCGCTCGCCTAGAAGACTCCGTGAATCCAGATCATCACATTGGCGAGGATAAGCCCCCTGTGGTACTTCGCGTGTTGGTACGATCGCTTGCTCAGTTGGAGGTGGTGTTGAGTCTCGGGCAAAAGTTCATCTACGTCGACTTCCATGATATCCGTGAATATGGACAAGGGGTCGAGATGGCTCGTGCGCAGGGGGCGACGATCTATCTGGCTACCTTGCGCATTCAGAAGCCTGGAGAGTATCCACTCTTCAAAGCTTTGGAGAAGCGAAATGCCGATGGTTGGCTGGTCCGAAATCTGGCTGCGTTGAACTATGCTCGGCAAGGGAACATTCCTTTCGTCGCAGACTTCAGTTTGAACGTGACCAACCCACTCACGGCGCAGTGGCTTATCGATCAGGGGGCGGAGCGAATTACAGCCTCCTATGATCTCAATCGAGATCAGCTTCATGAGTTGGTAGCCGCGATGCCTCGCGCGTGGATGGAGGTTGTGATTCATCAGCACATGCCGATGTTTCATATGGAGCATTGCGTCTTTTGCACGGTCCTGTCACCTGGCACAAACAAAACCGATTGCGGTCGCCCCTGCGATGTTCACGACGTGAAGTTACGCGATCGTATCGGTGCCGAGCATGTCCTGCATGCGGACGTGGGGTGCCGCAATACGCTTTACAACGGCCAAGCGCAGAGTGGTGCGGAAGCAACCCCCGGTTTGATCGCTCAAGGGGTTTGTAGTTTTCGAGTTGAATTGCTTCGAGATGCACCGAAGCGCGAGATCGAGGAGATTCTGTCCCTTTACCGAGAACTTTTGGCGGGAGGTTTAGCGGGTCCCGATGTCTGGAGAAAGCTGAAGGCGACCAACCGCCTTGGAGTCACGCGAGGTACCTTGGAGCATCCGAGAAACCCGTTAGCGATTTTGTAGCGGAAGAAGGGCGGCGGGGTGAGATCGAGACAGAGTGAGACCGTGCCATGGGCGTCTCGCCCATGTGGCCGACGCGTAAGCGAGGCTTGAAAATCACAACCCGTGGCGTAAGCGAGGGATAGCGCTGTCAACCAGGCATCCATCCCAGGTCTCACAACATGCCCTTCGTGCCTCAGGGACGTGCCACCCGGCGCCCTGAGATAGCCCCGGCGAGCGGCCACGTGTACTCGCGGCGCTGTCCCTCGCTTACGCCTTTAGAAGTTGCGCTATTTGACTTTTTTCCACTGCGCAGCAGGTGGCCCCCCCCTTTGGGGAGGGTCGATCCAACGGATCGGGGAGGGGAGCGTGAAGTACAACGTTTCCAACAAGGTCTTTGTTACTAGCACTTCTACCCCTCACCCCCGGCCCCTCTCCCCTAAAAGGGGCGAGGGGAGCGGAAACTTTATGGGCTATGTTCTTCCTAAAGCCCAAAGCGTAGAGCCTTACCCCGCAGCGTTGTTTAGCGGAATGAATTCCGTTCTACTTTGAGCTCCTCGTGCGAAGGTGAGGATGTCGACTCGTTTCGCACTGGCGTTTAGGAGGGCTCGCGTGGAGTCGTTTGCGGTGGCGCCGCTTGTTAAGATG
>CAYMXM010000579.1:0-3506 GCA_964394065.1 uncultured Pirellula sp.
CGCGGTTCCTTTGCCTCCAAGCTTTTCACCACATCAGCTTGAGCGCGAGCCATTTCTCGAAGACCTGCTTTCTCGTAGGCAGTGACGAGTTTCTTGCGAGTACCGACGCGGTTCGGATCGATTTTGATCGCCTTCTCAAAGCGATTGATCGCATCCTTCGGTTCATCGGCTAGCATGAGTATCTCGCCATAGGTGTCGAGAACTTCCGGGTTCTCAGGGGAATTTGCGAGGGCACGTTCGACGAGTTCCAGGGCTCGCGGCATATTGTTCTTCCCACTCTTTGCAACACAAAGGGCTAGGTTGTTGCATGCGGAGAGGTCGTTGGGATTTTTCGTCAGGGCAATTTCCCAGTTCTTAACCGCTTCCTTCTCGTTCCCCTGCATGTAAAACCCCTCGGCCAGCATGCTGTGAGCCTCGGCGGTTGTGATTCCAGAGTCGATTTGCTTCCGCAGTACATCGACAAGCTTTTTGCTGGGGCGTATGCCACGACGAATGAGCTTTGTGATCTGTTCGGAGATTTTGGGGTCGTTGGAGTCGGTATCTGCCGCCGATTCCAAGATCGAGAGATCTGCGGTGTATTTCCCGTCCCCTGTCATTTGAACCGACTTCTCAAAGATCGAGGTCTTCAGAGAGGAAAGACCACGGACGAGATTGGGGCGGGCTGCGCCACTATTGTTGATCGCCTCTTGAAGAATGTTGATCGCTTGGGTGTTATTCCCGGTAAGGAACCGAACTTCCGCGATTGCCAGTCGATCGATATCCCGCTCTTGCCCCGTATTGATTCGACTTCCGAACACATCCTCGACAGCATAGCTGGTCTCGCGAAGGCCATCTTCATTCTTGGTACGATGATAGAGTCTGGCTAGCTCTAGGTTCAGTTCCGGCATCCGCCTCGCAGCCTCTTTGGCCATCGCGACGGCGTTGGGGATGTATCCGTTTTGTTCAAGAAGTTGTGAATAGAGGGAAACGAGTTGAACCGGAACCTCGTTCCATTCCGTCCCCGTTTTCAAGTGACGTCCCAACTCTTGCGGATCAATTCTGCCGCCATCCTCTTTGGCTTGGACGAGCGAACATGCAATCCACGCATTGGCGGGTGCAAAGACACCATACTCGCCGTCAGCAATGCGAGCCATGTCTTCTTTTGCACCTGGAAGATCACCTTCAAGCCCTTTCAAAAGGGCGAGGCGGTATCGCGCGAGCGGGTTCGTCGATTGAATGGTAATAACCCGCTCGGCTAAAAGTTGGGCATACTGCCGCGCGAACTTGTCTGATGCTCGCGATCCTTCTAGCTCCTTGGCTGCATCACCAGGGGACATGAACTTGAAGCCGCTGAACGAGGCTCTTTCCATCGTGCGGGTCGACAAAACCTGTTCACCTGCGACCGCGTAGCGTTGGACCTTCCCGTCCGTTCGCTCGAACATGGAAAATGCATACGTCAGATAGACCGTTAAGATCAAAATGGCTGAGGGTAAGTGAAACCAAAATCGCAACCACTGGCGAGAGTATCTCCACCCTCGAATTGCATCCAGGAATCCTCCTGCAACTCCAATCGGGGAGGTAATGGCTCGACCGGTCTCACTAAACAGCCAGTAAAGTCCTGCTCCAACTCCTTTGATCCCACCTCTTTCCGATTCCATTACAAGCCCTCCTCAGTCGCCTGAATTTCCATACTTTGGAACACCCGATCCGGCAGTTCTGTCGTCAACCGTGGCAGTCCAACGATCCAATTCCAGATCACGGCAAACAGAGGAAAGTCCGTATTAATACATTCGACGGGAATCGGACTGAAGATAGCTGCAAAGAACTGGTCCAAACTAAAGATCAAGGCCGCCCCTATAAAAAAGAGCCCCACCTCCAAGCCGATTGTCCACTCCGTCCACTCACCGTTGATCCACGCTAAGCAGGCGAGAGCTACGCATGCCACCCCCCGCACCGCCATCCAAACGATAAAGGATAAGGAAAGGGTAATGAGCCCGTTTAGAAGTCCTCGACGATAGGAGTAAATGCAAAAGATACATATCCCCAACAATGTAATGATACTGTCCCACTTCCCCTCGCTCGTGAATTCGCTAACGACTCCATGCCCAAAGCGAATCGTATTTTCTTCTTGGAAGTGATACTGCTGGAGAGCATCCGCAAGCCCCGAGGTGATCTGGACTGCTGTCGCTTCGGCCCAGCCGAAATACCCTCGCTCTTGCCAAGTAGCAACCAACGTCGGAACCATAAACGCCATCCCAAGGGAGATCGCATGGGCGACGCGCTCACCGCGAAAAATATGGGTGAACAAAGCAGCAAACGCTAGCCCCATCGAAATACCGGTCAGCTTTGGCCTCCCTGTCACGACAGAAATCGCGAGAATGGCCCCTGAGATTACCCAAAGGACTCCAATCTGGCCCCACCGTACTTTCCCCTCCGGAGTTCGATGGCTTTGCCATATTCCGTAGAATAGTCCCATCGCGACAAAGAGGGAGCAAACAATTCGGTCTACCGATGTCAACCAGCCGACCCAAAACCTCATGCCAACCACTAAAGAGGCTGCTGCCAGAAGCAAAGAAATCAGACCGATCAGTACCCCCGTGGACATCCCTCCCTGCTGGGATGGAACCTTGGGACGCACCACCCCCTTTCCGAACTCCGTGGAAATCTCCTCGAAGTTTTCGACTTCCTCAAACAAACTATCGCGGGGAGGGGGGGCTGATTTTTCGATCATGTCAAATTCAGGTTTACCGCAAGACAGCGAGACGTGTCCTACATGAGCGCTATTAATGGGTCACGTGCAGTCCGGAACCGCAAATGAAGTACTTCGCCAACGTATTGTATCTGATCACTCTGGTCTTCGTCAGCCCTTGGATCCTTTATAGGCTTATCCGATTCGGGCGATACCGAAAGGGATGGAAGGAAAAAATCCTTGGAATTCATCCCCTGATCCCGCCGAATTTAACGACTTCGCACGCCTCTACCACCGGAAAGGTTATCTGGTTTCACGCGGTCAGTGTCGGGGAGGTGCAACTCCTCCGGACCGTCGTCGCCAAATTCCAGCAAGAACGCCCCGATCTAAGATTGGTGGTCTCGACATCCACCGATAGCGGATTCGCGTTGGCCCAACAACTCTTTCCATCGCACCAAGTTACGTTCGCTCCCTACGACTTTTCCTGGGCGATCCGGAACACCTGGAAAACGATTCGCCCCTCCGTGGTTGTACTCATGGAACTGGAAATATGGCCCAACTGGCTACGAACTGCCGAGAAGGAGGGGTGCCCCGTTCTCGTCGTCAACGGTCGCCTGAGCGAAAAGAGCTTTCGTGGTTACTCGCGGATTCGGTTTTGGATGGCCCCAATTCTTCAAACGATCGACTGGATCGGTGCCCAAAACGAAGAGTACGCAGAACGATTTCGCCGACTCGGCGCAAAACCGGATTCGGTCCAAGTGACCGGTAGTATCAAATTTGACGGAGCGGTCCCCGACCGGGAAGCACCCGAGGTCGTGGCTCGCAGAGAATGGCTCGG
>CAYMXM010000580.1:0-3478 GCA_964394065.1 uncultured Pirellula sp.
TCTTTCGCAATCCCTCGACGGATCAGCTCGTCGGTCAATTCCGTGTTGAGGGCAACGACAGCAAACTTTCCTTGGGAAGCAGCCCAGCCTGCCTTCGCATGCATCCGGACCTGGATCTCCTCCCCATCTAATTCGATCGATTTCCCATCGAGATCCAAAACGATCTTTCCGTTTCGATTCAACTCGTCGAGGAGTTCGGCTCCCGAGGCGCTCGTCAACGCTTGCTTCAACTTGGGAAGCAACGGCCCTACCTTGGGACCGAGCTTTCGGAAGTTCGGTTGCACTTGGTATTCGACAAAGGGACTCGCCCCGCTCGCATAGTGGATCTCATCGACGTTGAGTTCCTCGCGAACGATGTCGTCATGCTTCATGAGCCATTCGATCTGGGAATCGTCAGCCAAGGAAACTTCGACCCGTTGCAACGGCTGCCGAACCTTCAGCTTCGAATCCATCCGAGCCGAGCGCCCTAGAGATGCGATCTCTCGCAGCAGTGTCATCCGTTGGTTGAGAACCGCATCCGGCTCGGTAAAGTCCCCCGCTGGGTAGTCGCACAAATGGACGCTTTCACGCACCCCGGCGAGATCCAGCTTGAGGTGTTGCCACAGCGTTTCCGCTAGGAAGGGAGTAAATGGGGCGATCAACTTCGTGATCACAACAAAGCTCTCATACAAGGTCCAATATGCATCCAGCTTGTCCGCCGAAGTCTTATCTGCCCCCCAATAGCGGGAACGGCTTCTTCGAATGAACCAATTGCTCATCGCATCGACCAGAGCGTGCAGAGACTGACAGGCGCCGTAGCTGTCGTACCGATCCATACGCTCGGTGACATCGCGGCATGTAGTTGCAAGCTCACTCATCATCCAGCGATCGAGCTCGCTTCGCTCCGCGATCGGTCGATAAGTCGACGCACGCGAGAGCTCCTCGCTCGTCAGCTGATCTAGCGTTCCCTTGATCTCCGACGGTCCCGCGAATTCATCGATCTCTGCATAGATAGAGAAAAAGCTGAAGGAATTCCAAAGCCGGAGAATAAACTCCGAGATGCTATCTCGAATCGCCCGCTCGCTATAGAGAATGGAATTCCATGGAGCTTGGTTGGCGAAAAGATACCATCGGAGGGGGTCGGCGCCGTACTTGTCGAAGATCTCCTGCGGGCTTCGATAGTTTCGAAGCTGCTTCGACATCTTCCCGGTTTTGACGACGTAATCCTTCCCGCACGCTTCCTTCGCCTCCTCTTCGGTCAGAAAACGGGATTTCCCATCCTTGCTCTCGTACCATTCCGCGAGCATCAATCCGAGGACGATGCAATTCTTAAAGGGATGAGGGTAAGCTATCGACTCGCCTGAACAAGTCGTTGTGCCGGAGTCTGGTTTGCCGAAAAGCATCGTGCTGATCGCGAGCTGACTGTAGAACCATCCGCGGGTTTGGTCGATCGCTTCGCTGATGAAGTCGGCTGGGAATTGAGGTTTGAAGCTCTCTTTGTTTTGGTGCGGGTACCCCCATTGCGCAAAGGGCATCGCGCCGCTGTCGTACCAGCAATCGATCACCTCCGTGACTCTCTGCATACGCCCCCCTGGTGCGAAAGGAGAATCATAGGTCACAGCGTCGATGTAGGGTTTGTGAACCTTGAGGTCGTCGACCAAGCTCGGATCAGCCTTCTTCGCCGCGTGCCATACCTCGGTTCCCGTGACGCCGGGTTTCGCAACTAGCTCTTCATAGCTGCCGACCGCTTCCATTTCTCCGGTCTTCTCGCAAACCCAAATCGGGAGGGGCGTTCCCCAGTAGCGTTCGCGCGACAGAGCCCAGTCGACGTTCGATTCGAGAAAGTTCCCGAAACGCCCAGGACCGATATGATCAGGGTGCCAGCCGATCGTCTTGTTGTTCTCCAGCATGGCGTTCCGGAACTTGGTTGTACGGATGAACCAACTTTCTCGCGGATACTGGATGAGGGGATCGTCGCTAGCTCGCCAGCAAAATGGATAGTCGTGCAGGTATTGTTCTTGGTGCCATAGTTTGCCTTCTTCTTTGAGAGTGCGCTGAAGGGGCTTGTCGGCCTCTTTAACCCATACTCCTTGGTGAGCGGGGAAATCCGAAGTGAACTTGCCATCGGGGCCGACGGCGCAGATAAGAGGCGGGGTATTCGGTTCCGCAAAGCGGGACTGTTCGGTTGCGAGAACTTCATAGTCCACTTCCCCGAAGGCGGGGGCAAGGTGAACCAGTCCGGTTCCCGAATCGATGGTCACGAAGTCCGCAGCGACGATTCGCCAAGAGGGACGTTGCGATCCTCCAGCTTTTAACGAGGCAGGCTCGGTTCCCAAAGTCGACGAGTAACAGTCGAAGGGAGGGATGTAGTGCTTGCCGACAAGATCTTTACCGAGGACTGATTTGGTGATCGTCAACGTTCGCTTCGTCTTTTCCGCGAGAGATTCGACGAGCCCTTTGGCTAGGACGATCGTTTCCCCCGATTCTTCGTCAAGGCAGTAGGCATATTCCAGGTCGGAGTGGACCGCTGCGAACTGGTTGCTAGGGAGGGTCCAAGGAGTCGTGGTCCAGACGACGAGGGAGGTGTTTGCCTCACCTTCGAGTGGGAATCGAACGTAGACGCTCGGATCGGCCACTTGCCGATATCCTTGGCCGACTTCTCCGGCGCTGAGAGCCGTTCCTCCCTGAGCCCACCACCAAACGATTTTATGTCCTCGGTAGAGGAGTCCTTGATCGAAGAGAGACTTCAACGACCACCAGACGCTTTCGACATAGCTTTGATGATAGGTCACGTAGGCTTGAGAAAGGTCGATCCAGAAACCGAGTCGTTCGGTGACTCGTTCCCACTCCTGCATGTATTTCCAGACGCTTTGTTGGCAGCGCTGGATGAAGCTTTCGATACCGTACTGTTCGATTTCATCCTTTCCGTGGATCCCCAGTTCCTTGCAGACCTCAACCTCGACGGGGAGACCGTGGGTGTCCCAACCGGCCTTCCGATTGCAAAGGTAACCGCGCATGGTCCGGTAGCGAGGAAAGAGATCTTTGATCGCTCGGGTCAAGCAGTGACCTGGGTGAGGCATCCCGTTTGCGGTAGGTGGGCCTTCGTAGAAAACAAACGGTTCCCCATCTTTGCGAAGCTCCAGGCTTTTTTCGTAGGTTCGATTCTCTTTCCAAAAGGAAAGAACTTGTTCTTCAAGTTGCGGGAACTTGGAATCCTGCTTCACCGCGTGAAACATTGCCGATGCGCTCCGGGGGGGAAGTGAAAAAACCAGGGGACAGGGACAAAGTTTAGAACTACCGCGTAGATATGCTAGTCATAAAGCAGGCTTGAGGGGTGAGGCGTGAGACTTGAGGAAGAAGACCTCCCGTTTAACCGCAGAGGACGCGGAGAAGCGCAGAGTTAAAGCCGAAACAGTTAGAGTTCCGCTCCCCGGGCTAAGAGGGTACGAAGCATCCGATTTCCTCTCGGGGACCTCTGCGAACCTCCGCGTCCCCTGCG
>CAYMXM010000581.1:0-3455 GCA_964394065.1 uncultured Pirellula sp.
TGCATTGGATGCGTGGTTGCCAGCGCTGTCCCTCGCTTACGCCACGGGTTGTGATGGGGGGGACGCTTCGCGTCCTCTGCGGTTAAATGGGAAGCCCCTCTCTTCCTCAAGTCTCATGCCTCACCCCTCAAGCCTCCTACAAGTGGCTTGGGCGTCTTGGCATTTCGCGAGGGTAAGGTGGATCCGTTTTGATTGGGAGCTCACCACCGTTTTCATGCTTCCATTGGGATCGCTCGAACTCGGAGGCATAGTAGCGCAACCAGCACTCCATGTCGTTCTCCTGCAAGCAATGCCAATGGAGATAGTTGCGATGGTCTGCGATTCGTTTCTCGTAAGAAGGAAGAATATCGCGTGCGATTAAGCAGTAGAGTTGGCGGTCTGAGAGATGGTCGGTCAGATCGAGAACGATTCGTTGTTCGTACAAGGCACCGATGGTTTGCCAAAGGATGTCATGCACATCCTCGTCGGTCAGTGTTTCGGGATTGGGAAGCCGCAGTTCGGGCTCGAACCATTGGCTGATAGGAAGGGTTGGAGCTCGCTCCCAGGCCAAAATCGAAGCTAAAAACTCGTTCTCTTCCGAGAGCGACATTTGACGAAGTGTCACGAGGTCAACCGACTCGTCGAGATAAGGTTCAAGCTCGTCACGCAACTGCGCGTTTCGGAGCAACATATCTACTTCGCTTTCAGTTGGCAGAGGTACTTGCGACATTGCTGAGAATACATTCCTTAAGAAACTCGAATCCTTTATATGTGCCGCAAGTAACCTTGCGACAACTTCACTGTTCCAATGTATCCAGTTGCAACTACCGAATGAAGGTTTGACTTGAGTAAAAGAGGGCCTGTCAAAAAGAATTCGTGTCTCTTGCAATCAAAAACCGGACAATCGATACGGTTTACCATCCTCAACCGGCACAATCGATACAATCGCTAAACTCGAAGAGGTGACTTGCCGAGATTTTTAAGAAATGATCGGTTGTCGATTTGCCAAACGAAAAATCTAGTTAACCGCAGGGAACGCAGAGGTTCGCAGAGCTCACCCCAGCCTGGCCTGACGCATCGGTGGTAAGGGGGGCGCGAAGCATCCCCCCCCCATCACAACCCGTGGCGTAAGCGAGGGACAGCGCTGGCAACCAGACATCCATCCCAGGTCTCACAGCGCGCCCTTCGTGCCTCAGGGACGTGCCACCCGACGCCTGAGATATTCCCGACAAGGGGCACGTTCACTCGCGACGCTGTCCCTCGCTAACGCGTCGGGTTGTGATTGCGTGGCTTCGCCTACGCGTCGGGCAAAGCATTTTTCCGTAGGAAAAATCAATAGTAGCAGTAGGGCTTTCATTCAGAGTGAATACCGGTTATTAGTGTTCTCTTCCATAATTCACCCAGAAGTTTGAGACCTAAAAGCTGCAAATCGTTTAGAAGCATGTCGAATCCCCTATCTCCCTTCCACGCTATCGTCCGGGAAAACCAGTCTCTCGCTCCATTTACTTGGCTGCAGATCGGTGGACCGACTCGCTATTTGATCGAGCCAAACGATCAGGAAGAACTCGCTGCGGTCACGGCCGCTTGCTTCCAAAATGAGATCCCCGTCCGAGTGATGGGAGGGGGGGCGAATTTGTTGATTCGGGAGTCGGGGGTCGCCGGTGGGACTCTGCTATTGACCGCTCCCCACTTTTCCGCGATTCGGCGAGACGGAAACCTCATCCATTGTGGAGCAGGAGCGAAACTTTCCCATTTGATTACTTTTGCCGTCGGGCAAGGGCTCGGGGGACTGGAGCACTTGGTCGCGATCCCTGGCACGGTCGGGGGTGCGATACGAGGAAATGCGGGGACCGAGGATGGAGCGATCGGCCAGGTGGTCCGTTCTGCCAAGATCTTGAGAAACGACGGATCGATCAAGGAAGTCAAGAGCGAAGAGCTCGCGCTCACCCACCGAGCCAGCGGTATGGAGGGAATCGCTTTGCTCGAAGCAACCTTTGAACTAACTCCTGGAGCCACCCTCGCCTTGACGAAACGGGAGCAGACGTTCTGGATTTTGAAGCGTCGGAAGCAGCCCAGCTTCCCGGAAAGAGCGGCGTTAGCCTTTATCGATCCTACGGGATATCAGGCTTCGGAGCTGATCCAACAGGCAGGATTAACCGGCATTTCCGAAGGTGCGGTTCGATTGAGCACTACCTATCCGAACTTTTTGCTAGCAAGTCAAGGTGCGACCAGTAGTCAGGTGTTAACCTTGCTGGAGCGTATTAAGACAGGTGTGCAAGATCGGAGCGGAGTGCAGTTGCAGTACCATCTTCAGATTTGGTAAAGATACGCTGTTTGGGAAAACTCTAACCAAGGATGATTCCAAGATGGCTTCAGCGGAAGTCACCCCTACCAGCACCACGCAATCCCTTTTCTGGACCCAGCTTGCCGGATGGCTTCGAGCGATACCCCGCTCGGCACTCTTAAGCATGATCGGCCCTTCGTTGCTATTGTTGTGTGGATACTTCGGGTGGCGATTCTACGGAGCGAAGCAATACGACGCGACTTTTCACGGGATCAACAAAGCCAACGTCGTCATCAACGACCAGCCCCCCTGGATCAAAATTTCCGTGGTCGATCAGGTGTTCGACGAGAGTGGAATCGATCGTCTCTCGCTGTTCGATAGCCAGACCCCTGCGATCATCGCTCGCACCTTCGACGCCCATCCCGCGATCCGAAAAACGCGTCGCGTTCAGCCCCTGGCAGGGGGAAAGATCTCGATCTCCGCCGAGTACCGTATCCCAGTCGCCATGGTCTGTTTGCAGCCGGCCAGCAACGAGCAAGGTGTTCCCAAGTGGCTTCCAATCGATGGAGAAAGCTACATCCTGCCGACCGAAGGACTGGTGAACAAGGAGTGGGTCAGCTACTTCAACAACGAAGACGTCAACAAGTATATCTGGATCTTCGCGAACGATTTGCGCAGCGATGTCGTCCGGAATTGCGGCGCCCCTTTCAATGACTCCCGGATCGAAGATGCCGCTCTTCTTTGTAAGTTGCTCTCCCCTTACAAGGATCAATTGAAGATCAAGAGCGTATCGGTCTCCGCCGCCCCCTTCGTCGACAAGACCCGTTGGATGCTGACGATCGAAACCAAGGGTGACGGCGCGCAAACGGACGGGCCTCGCATCCTCTGGGGGAGTTCTCCTGGACTAGAGTCGCTCCGAGAGCCTAAGTACGAAGAAAAACTAACCCGGCTTCTGGATATAGCCTCCGACCGTGTGCAATGGAGCCAATCGTCGATCGATCTGACGAAGTAAACGTAGAACGGAATTCATTCCGTTAAAAAACGCCTCGGAGTAAGGCTTTAGACTTCGGACTTTAGGCTATAGGAAGAAGAGGGCGGCACATGGCAATGGGGTAGTTTGGCCGATGCGTAAGCGAAGCCCGAAAATCACAACCCGTGGCGTAAGCGAGGGACAGCGCTGGCAACCAGACAT
>CAYMXM010000582.1:0-3454 GCA_964394065.1 uncultured Pirellula sp.
TTCGCACAGGTCTCCCCGGATGAATCGCTGAAATCTCTTCGAGCAACCGAGGGAATCGGTGTCTCGTTGTGGGCGGCGGAACCGATGGTCAACAACCCGACCGCGATCGATATCGATTCGCGCGGAAGGGTTTGGATCGCGGAGGGGATGAACTATCGCATGAAACTCCGACAACTCGACCATATGGGGCGGGTCGAAGGGGCTGATCGGATCAAGGTTCTCGAAGATACCGACAACGATGGGAAAGCGGACAAAGTTACCGTGTTCGCGGAGAATATCTTCCCGGTCCCACTCGGTCTGGCGGTCGAAGAGATTTGGAAAAATGGCAAGCTTGTGACTACGCGAGTCTACGTCGGTAACTCTCCTGACCTGTTGGTCCTGGAGGATACGGACGGGGATGATGTTGCTGACGTTCGCTTTCCACTCCTCACTGGTTTCCGAGGTATCGATAGCGACCATGGTTTGCACGGCATGACCCTTGGGCTCGATGGAAAACTCTACTTCACCGTCGGCGACACGCGGTACGGGGCGGATAACGTCCAAGGTCACGCAACAACCTTTGACGTGACCGACAAGTCGGGGCGCCGAGTCAGCGCAGACAACTACGGAACCACCTTGAGAGTGAATCGGGATGGAACGGAGTTCGAAGTCCTCACCTCAGGACATCGGAATAACTACGAAGCAACTGTCGATTCGTTCGGGAATGTTTTTGGTTCCGACAACGATGATGATGGGAAGCGCGGTTGCCGGATGTATTGGGCGGTCGATGGTGGACGTTATGGATATCAAAACCCAGATTCAACGCGACATTGGGGGGAAGAACTTCCTGGAATGATTCCTAAGTTGGTAGGAACGGGAAACGGTTCCCCCGCAGGGATCTTTATCTACGAAGGAAACGGACTCCCTAAAAAGTATTTCGGAGCGGTCCTTCAAATCGATGCCGCCACGCGTCAAATCAACTCTCATCCTCTGGTGCGACACGGGAGCGCCTTTCGATCGGAGTACGATGTCCTATTGAAAGGGGAAGACGATTGGTTCCGCCCTATCGACCTAGCCGCAGCTCCCGATGGCTCTCTTTTCATTTGCGATTGGTACGATGCAGGAGTGGGAGGGAATCGTTTCTCGGATCAGACAACGGGTCGTATCTATCGATTGACCGGCAACAACGCCCAGGAAACAATCGGTGCTGAGGCACTCGCAAAGGAACCTCTTCAAGGGTTGATGTCCCCCAACAAAACGACCCAGCTTGCAGCGAGAGATGCACTGATTGCTCAAGGTTCCAAAGTTCGCAGTTCTCTACAACAACTCGTCGCGCATGGCGAACCTTACCAACGTGCGCGCGCGTTGCATGTGCTGCATGCGATCCCCGAAACGGGAGAGCAAGACACGCTTACCGCGCTTCGCAACGATAATAGCCAAGTCCGTGAAATGGCGCTTCAGCTACTCATTCGAGATCTCTCGCAAGAATACCTTGTGTCGAGTGCAAACGAGGAGGCGAGTGTTCCACCTGCGTTGAAACACCTCTCTACCATCCTTCCACTCGCCGACGATCCCGACCCAGGAGTTCGACGGGTTCTTTTACTTGGGTTGCGTCGTGTACCCACGGAGCAAGCAGCTCAGGCGTTGATCCAACTAGCCCTATCGTGGGACGGACAGGATCGGTATTACTTGGAAGCCATTCGATCCGCAGTCGCGACCCGTTCCTCCGAGTTCGTCGCCTCTCTTTTCGAACAATTGAGCAAGCGGGCCCAAGACGAGCGAAGTGCGGGTGGGAATTCCGAAGGCCCTATCGCCAGTCCTCCCTACTATCCTACCAGTTCGAACGATGCATTCTTAAGCGTTGGGGACGAATTAGCTCCCTCGAATGCTCTTTCAAAGCTTTTGGGGATCGCTTGGGTGTTGCAGCGCCGAGAAAGCTTGTCGGCAATTCGTGCCGAACTGGTCGATAACACATCATCTCATGTGGAGTTGGTGGCTGCTGAAGCTGTCGCGTCGATTCCCGATAAGGAGGCCGCGACCTTCTTCTTGGAACGGTTAACGTCGTCTCACCTGACGCCCGAGACCAAACGCCAGATGCTTCCGAAGTTAGGAGACAAAATTCCGAAGGAGTGGAGTGAGCTCCGGGAAGATCAAGCGCTGAAGGAGGTTCTCGCTTCTTTGTGGCAGAGTCCAGGATTGAGGCAGGAGGTGAGTCAATTGGTCGGGAAAGGAGCCCTAAGCTATTTTGCTCCGAATCTGCATGAACTCGCCAAGGACCAAGAGGCTCTCGCTGAGGAACGTACCGCCGCCCTCCTCGCGTTGGGAGCCCTTCGCGATGCTTCCGTCGGCCCCTTGGCAAGTCACCTCATTCAACAAGTAGAAGGCCAACGCAGTGGCGGGGAAGTTGCCTTGGCCGCGTTAGAAACATTGCGAGGGATTCAGCAAGGAGCTGAACTGACGAAGATCTTCGAGAACAAGGGAATGCCACTCGATGTGCGTCGACGCGCCTTGCAACTTCTCGTCGGGCAATTTGCGGGGGTGGAGCAAGTCCTCAAGAGGAGGGAGACACACCCCTTGGAAGAGAGCTTCGAAAGCGAGCTCCGTTTTCTCCTACACAATCACAGCGATCCACGAGCCCGGAACCTTGCTCATAAGAACTTCCCGATCGATCCAAACGCGGCGAACAAGCTTCACGATTACCAAGTGTTGATGGGGTTGGGTGGCGACGCCAAAAGAGGGCGGGAACTATTTACGAACAACAGTTCGGCTCTTTGCGCACGGTGCCACCGCATCGACGGAGGAGGAACCTTGGTCGGCCCCGATTTGTCGACGATCGGGACCAAGTATGGGCCTCGGGAGATGCTTTATCACATTCAAAACCCGAGTGGTGCGATCAACTACAACTTTTCCGCTCAGAGTTTCTTGCTGGAGGATGGAACGGTTGCGAGCGGACTGGTTTTGAAGCGAGACGCGGGGGTGATCACGTTGGGGTTGGCAAACGGTGAGCAGGTGAAGATCGAAGAGAAGGAGATCGAGGAGGAGAAGCAGATGTCGGCATCGATCATGCCCGAGGGCTTGCTCGCCAGCCTCACTCCCCAGCAGGTCGCCGACCTATTAGAGTTCCTCGCAACGCTAACGGTAGAACGGAATTCATTCCGTTAAGCAACGCTTCTAGGAGAAGGCTTTGGGCTTTAGGAAGAACATAGCCCTTAAGGTTTCCGCTCCCCTCGCCCCTTCTAGGGGAGAGGGGCTGGGGGTGAGCTGACGCATCGGAGGCTAAGAGGGGGGACGCGAAGCGTCCATCCATCACAACCCGTGGCGTAAGCGAGGGACAGCGTCGCGAGTGCACGTAGCCCTTGTCGGGAATATCTCAGGCGTCGGGTGGCACGCCCCTACCCGGGGCAACCTTTCCTTGACCTACGGTCAAGGCTAAGGGCGAAGCCCTCTTCTTCCTCAAGTCTCAAGCCTCACCCCT
>CAYMXM010000583.1:0-3454 GCA_964394065.1 uncultured Pirellula sp.
CCCACGGACTCCGAACCAATGAGCTTCTCGAGCCGCGAATGCGGCGGCAGCACCTCTCAAATCGGTTCGATGCTGCCGCCGCATTCGCGGCTCAAAACCATGTGGGGCCGCCAACTGCGGGCTTACGCCCGCAGCTATGTGCTGCCATCGCTACGCGATTCCAAACCACGCCCATCGCTTCGCTCTGAGCGTGCCACCCTTGACTCCACTTTTAACCGATGCGTCAGGCCACCCCCAGCCCCTCTCCCCGAAGCGGGGCGAGGGGAGCGGATATCTATATCTAATACGCAGCGCTTGCTAGGACGCCAAAAACGGCGTTTGGCTCAATTACCAAAAGCTGCGTTGAGCAACTCTTGTTCTTCCAGTTTGTGGGCTCTCGCGGAACCGGTCGACGGACTGGCGGATTCGGCGCGAGAGATTCTCTGCAAAGGATGACGCGTCGCGATATCGTCGCCCCAATGGAGTTTCACGAACTGCCAAGCTCCCATGTTGGAAGGCTCGTCTTGGTACCAATAGACAGGTGTGCCAGGTTCGTAAAGGTCGAGGACTTCCATCACCTTGCTTGCCTCTAACGGATAGAACTGCTCGATCCGAATCAACGCAACGTCATCTCGCCCTAAGCGGTTTCGTTCGTCTTGAAGATCATAGTAGGCCTTTCCGGTCGACAGAATGATCCGCGAGGTCTTTGTCCCAGTTGGTCGGTTGTCGAGCAAAATCTTTTGGAAGCTCCCATTCTCGAACTCGTCGAGGGTGGAGACGCAGGCTTTGTTTCGCAAGAGGCTCTTCGGTGTCAAAATGATCAGTGGCTTGCTCCACTTCGATTTCACTTGCCGTCGTAAAAGATGGAAATACTGTGCCGGTGTCGAAGGTTGTGTCACGATGATGTTGTGCTCAGCAGCCATCAACAAGAATCGTTCGAGCCTCGCGCTGCAATGCTCGGGGCCTTGTCCTTCGAAGCCATGTGGCAAAAGCATGATCAATCGACTGAGCCGCTTCCACTTGTCCTCAGCGCTCGCGATGAATTGGTCGATCACGCATTGAGCTACGTTCGAGAAGTCACCGAACTGACCTTCCCAAGCGATCAGCCCTTCGGGGCAATCCAGGCTATACCCATACTCGAACCCGAGAACAGCAGCCTCCGAAAGTGGACTGTTGATGATCTCGATCAACGCTTGATCCGGGGCCAGATGAGCCAGGGGCATGTATTTGCGATTGTCTTTCTCGTCGTGCAAAACCGCGTGCCGCTGCGAGAAGGTTCCTCGCTCGCAGTCCTGCCCAGTCAACCGAACGGGATGCCCCTCCGTGACCAAGGAGGCGAAGGCCATCATCTCGGCCGATGCCCAATCGGCGGGTTGATTCCCGGCCCCGATCTCTCGCCGATCGTCCAGAATTCGCTTCAATTTGCGGTGGGCCCGAAACCCGGCTGGGGGAGTCGACGAGCGGATGAGCAAATTCCCCAAGAGTTGCTTTGAAACGCCGGTCGTAACCTGCTCGTTGACCGGTTCTGGACCTCCAAAGTAGCCATCCCAAATGCCGGTGAGGCTCGTCAAGTCATGAACGAACGGCTCACTCTTCGCCAGTTCGAATTCCCGCGACAAACGATTGTGACGGACTTCGGCGATCGCATCCGCTTCTTGCCGCGTCAGCTCGTTCATGCTGAGCAGGTGTTCCAGATAACTATCCCGAACCGGCTTCTTCGCATCGATCGCTGCGTACATCAAGGGTTGGGTGTAGCGTGGTTCATCCCCTTCGTTATGCCCGAGGCGCCGGTAGGCGTACATGTCGATGACCACATCCTTCTCGAACTCCTTCCGGAAGTCCATCGCCAAATTCACGACTTGCGCGACCGCTTCTGGGTCCTCTCCATTGACGTGGAAGATCGGGATTTGGAGCATCTTAGCGATATCGCTTGCGTAGGTGCTGCTTCGGCTCTCCGACGGCTCCGTGGTAAAACCGATCTGATTATTCAAAACGATGTGAAGGGTTCCGCCGGTTCGGTATCCAGGTAGCTCGCTCAAGTTGAGGGTTTCCTGGACGACCCCTTCGCCGATGAACGCTGCGTCCCCGTGGATCAGGATCGTCATATGCTCGGTTCGGGTCATGTCGCCGACCCGATCCTGTTTGGAGCGGCAGCGTCCTAGAGCGACCGGGTTGACGAATTCGAGGTGGCTTGGGTTGAAGCAGAGAGAAATGTGGATGGTTTGCCCGGTGCTGGTGGTCCAGTCAGAGCTGTAACCCATGTGGTATTTGACGTCCCCCCCTCCACGGAAGAGTTCTGGGTTCGGATCGTCGAACGACCAGAAAATGCTTTGAGGGCGTTTCCCCATGATGTTGGCGAGGACGTTCAGTCGACCGCGGTGTGCCATCGCCAGGACAACTCCTTTGACTTGGTGTTGTCCGGCCTTTTCCAAAGCCCGATCGAGGAGAGGGATCAAGCTCTCTGCACCTTCGAGGGAGAAGGTCTTTGCGGTTGCGTATTTTTTTCGAACGAACTCTTCGAAAATCGTGGCATCGGCGAGCTTGGTGTAGATACGCGTTTGCACCTCGCGCGAGAGAGCGAGGCGATTTTCCGTCATCTCCATTCGACGTTGTAGCCAGTCGCGGATGTTCCGATTGTCGACGTGCATGAACTGAGCACCGATGCTACGACAATAGGTATTCCGAAGTTTTTCGATAATGTCCCCGACGGTTCGCCCCGCGGCGTGGTCGAGGGTAGGGGAGGTGAAGGGACGGTTCATATCCTCTTCGGTCAACCCGTGCGATTGCGGATCGAGTTCAGGCGGCCCTTTTCGGTTGAGGCCGAGAGGATCGATCTTGGCCATCAAGTGACCGCGGACTCGGTACTCCCGAACGAGTTGGTCGACTCGTTCCTGCATTCGAGCTAGCCAAAGGGCGTCTGGTGCATCGCCGTTTCCTTGCCCCTCACCTTCATTTCCATTTCCCGAATAGAGGGCTTCGGATTGGGCGGCGAGGGAGAACTCTTCAAAATATTTGCGCCAAACTTCGGATACGCTGCTTGGATCTTGGATGTAGCGAACGTATAAGTCGTCGATGTAATCGAGACTGTAAGTATTCATGTTGGTGGAACTTCATCAAAATTTGTGACGTAAGGCAGGATCCCATCCTTTGGGAAGTTCTGATTATGCCTCCCTCTAATTCTGGTTACTAGGTGATCCCACGACAAAATGCAATGCCAGGGCAAAAATACTGGCCCAAAGGTGGAGAAACCAGGGCGCGAGCCTGTGACGCCCCCCAATGTAGAACGGAATTCATTCCGTTAAACAACGTCTCCAATCAAAGCCCCAACTCGCGCGGTGAGCCAGCCTCTACCTCAGGGCTGTTCAAGTGCCACGCTGGCGCTGAGAGCCTCTTACTGGCCTAACGCATCGGGGTAAGATGGGGACGCGAAGCGTCCCCCATCACAACCCGTGGCGTAAGCGAGGGATAGCGTCGC
>CAYMXM010000584.1:0-3451 GCA_964394065.1 uncultured Pirellula sp.
GGGAAGGCTGCTGCCTGAGGATTCGACGTAGGGGAATGCTAGCAACTTGTTTTTTACGAAAATTCGTTACGGACGGAAAAACCCGCAAGTTTTAACAGGCTTACCGCCGAAACCACTATTGTCCGACGAATGACTCGTCTCCGACTTGACAGGGGTTTAATCGATGTCCTACATGCGTATTCAAAAGATTGTTGGCTTGGCGCTACTAGCCGTCATGGGTTCTCAGGTGGGGTGCGTTTCCCTGTCGAACATGGCACTTGGGCCGTTTGGCGTTCCAATCCCGATCAGCCCGTACCTCCAAGACAACGAGGAAATGCAGTTCCATGTCCATGAGCGCTACGCTCGTGTTCCGATCATGGGACCTCTGACGCATGGCGGGCCAACCGCTGCGATCGATCCTCCAAGCGACGATGAAGTCCAACACGCTCTGGAGCGGGCTCGCCCAATCCGAGGTGGTATTCCCTTCGCCTTCGAGAAACAACGAAACCGCGTTCGGATCGTGAAAGAAAAAATCGCCGACTACATTGACGATCCTCGATTCGTCCCACTGATCGGTTTCGCCCAACTTCACCATGCACACTACAAGTGCACGGTCTACTTCGAAGAACGAACCATCAACGGTTGGCCTGTTCCATACACACTGGAAGATAAAGAGTCGGTCGAAGTCATCTACATCGACCACAACCACTTCCACATGTGCGGCGATCCAGACACCGGGGCCTCTAGCCCTTACTAACCACTGACGTGACACGGGCATCTTGCCCGAAACTGCAAAATTCCGGGCGGGAACGCCCGGGCCACGACTAAAGGCAATCTCTTCGCCACTTCTCCGCGAGCTCCACCGGATAAGCTCCGACGGCGTGAACCTGCACGATCCGTCGGTCAATCTCCAAAGGATCTAGCTCGAACTCTAGCCGCAACCCTTCGTGCGGCATGGCGTCAGGAAAACGATCGGCCCATTCCACGATCGCCACGCCTCCTCCATCCACCATCTCTTCGAACCCAAGCTCCAGCAGTTCGTCTTCGTCCTGCAAGCGGTAAAGATCCAAGTGGTAAATCGTCAACCGAGCTTGGTACTCCTTCACCAGCACAAACGTCGGACTTCCGATCTCGTCAGTCCTACCCCCGAACGCTTGGACGAAAAATCGAGTCCACTGGGTCTTTCCCGCCCCGAGCGTCCCCACTAGCGCGATGCAAATGGGAGCGTCCAAGTTCTCGGCCAAGGCTTGCGCAGAATGCTGGCATTCGTCCAGGTTGCGCAAAACCAACTGGAAGGAAGATGTTGGATGATTCATAGATCGCTAATGGGCATTTTTTGGAAAAACTGGTACACTGCCACCTCGTTATTATCCCTGCCGCCATCGCGGCTTACGAAAACCCCCTGCTCGGAAAAACCGATTGGATCGCCAATGAGTAGCCTGGACCAGTATAGCTACTGCCCTTGTGGCAACGGGAAAAAGATCAAGTTCTGCAAGTGCAACCAGCACTTCGCCGAAATGGACAAGATTCACCGCATGATCGTTGGCGAACAACACGTCGCAGCTCTCGATCGCATCAATGCCGACTTGAAGACGATGCCATCGGAACCTTGGCTCCTGGCAATGAAGTGCGAACTTCTTCTCCGACTTCGAGAAATCGATCTCCTTGAAGAAACCTCCGCAAAGTTCATCCGGCTTCAACCCGATAACCCTCTCGCCAAACTCTATCGTGCTTTGCTCGCGATCATCCGAGGGAATACCGAAGAAGGAGCGACCCTCTTGCTTCAAGCGATCGGAAATTCCACCGAAGCCCTCCCTCCAATGACCGCCACGGTTGCCCTCAACCTCCTGGAGTCAATGGCTCAGCGCGGCATGACATTGCCCGCTCTCCTCCATGCTGAGATGCTCACCGAAATGGGAGAGGGAATCGCACAACAAGCCTATCAAGCGATCAACTCCTTAACGAGCCAACAAAATGTCAATATTCTCTCTCGCGAATCCCTCCCCTCGGTAGGGAGCAGCGATGGAGAGCCGTACGCTGAACGAATCGCAGAAGCCGAAGCGCTCGCTAGCTCGTTCCGAATCACGGAAGCTAAGACGAAAGTCGAGTCGATGCTGCGCGAGTTCGGACCACAAGCTCCCTTGCTCCAAGTCCTCCTCTATTGCCAATTGATGCTGTCCGATATGGACGGTGGTGGAATGACTGCCCTCAAATTGGCTGGGATCGAATCGCTGCAAGAGCCTCAACGGATCTACTACCAAGCTCTCGCCTACGAACTCAACCCGCGCGGTACTGGGGTCGCTTCCAACGAAGAACTTTGTCAGTACGTGATCGAAGATCCCAACTTCGAAGAGACCCTTCTTAACAACTCACATCTCGCCCCTATCCCACCCGACCAACTTCGTGGACTTCTCTCGGCCCTCCTGCAGGAAGAAGTTCCACCGAAGCATTGCTTCGTCTGCACCGACCCAATCCTTCAAGAACAGTTTGGTGAATTGGAAGCGAAACGAGCTGGAAACTGGATCGCATTCTACGGCAAGCAGACAGACAAACCAGCTCGCTTGATCACCCTCGAATCGCGAACCTCGTTCCGACGAGATCTCCTTGAGAAGATTAAAAAGGAGCTAGGGATCACCGGCATTAAGCGAGAGCTTATCGAAACCTTGCCAACGACCTACATCACGCAAACTACCGCTTCGATGTTGGTCAAGAAACAGGTTGCTGCTGAGCGAGGAGATGCATTCCGCGCCGCTTTGCAACAGATCGTAATCGACTCGTTCCTGGATCACCCCGTCGAAAGCCTCGGGAACCAATCCCCCCGCCAAGCCGCTACCGATCCGAAGTATCGCATCCCGTTGCTCGCACTTCTACTCCACTGGCAAGGCTCGGCATCCTCGTCGCTTCAGAACAGGAACTTCAAAGAACTGCATCAGTTACTGAATGTAACTCGCCCCTCCATCCCCGCTTCGGAAGATGTTTTCGATCTCGTCGGTGGAGCGGCCTACTTCTGGACCGACCTGTCGAACATTGATCCCGAAAGCCTCATTCAATTGATGCAATCGACTCTCGTTCGTAGCGTCGTCTCCATGTTCGAGGATCTCATCGACCAAAGCTCCAAAACAACATGGCCTGAGGAACTCAAACCCTCTGCGGAGTATACCGAAGTCAGCCTCCGTGCTCAGTCTTCTACCGATCCTAACGAAACTGAAAAGCTCCTGTTGCGGCTGACGGAATTAGGAAAGAAGCTCGGCATTCCCATCGGAGATTCCGTCCTCCAACGAGCAGAAATTCTCAACGCTCTAGGTAGAACGCACGAAGCTGCGGCTTACTTCCAACAAGCCATACAAGCAAACCCGGAAGACCCAATTCTCTTGCAGTTCCTTCAAATGGCCATGATGCGCGAACAACAAATGCAAGGTCGCATGGCGGAAGGAAGAGGCGGCGTCACCGCCGACTCCGCAACTCCCGCAGG
>CAYMXM010000585.1:0-3436 GCA_964394065.1 uncultured Pirellula sp.
ACAAGGTCTACGTGCACTCGCAACGCTGTCCCTCGCTTACGCCACGGGTTGTGATGGGGGACGCTTCGCGCCCACCCTCTTACCACCGATGCGTCAGGCTACCATCAGCCCCCTTCTTCCTCAAGTCTCAAGCCTCCCCTCATCACCCTCGTTTCCTCGTCTGATACCAGTAGATCGGAAGCCCGAGGAGAATTAAGACGCATCCAACGATCGCTTCGCGCGGGTTACCTAAAAAGATGCTACCGATGAACCAGGCGTGGACCGTTAGGTAGATGATCGGAACCCAGGGGTAACCTGGTGTTCGGAAGGGACGAGGATGATCTGGGTGGCGGCGTCGAAGAACCAGAACTGCTGCGACTGCCAACGCATAGAAAACACTCGCTGCAAAGACGATGCAGTTGGTGAGAAGATCGAAAATGCTGTAGTCTCGAAAGGCTTGGCTGTATTGGATCGATAGCGCCGAAGCGATGATCAGAATCGAAGCCATGATCGCTTGGGCTAGAATCGCCAAAACGGGGGTCCGGTACTTCGCATGCAGCTCACCAAATCTCGGGTGTAGAAGCCCGTCTCTTCCCATGGCAAAGGTTACGCGCGGCGAGGTGAGAAGGTTGCTGTTGATCGTTCCCAAGGTACTGATCACGATACCGATCGACATCAATTGCCCCCCCAACGTTCCGAACAAAGTTGCAAAAACAATTTCTGCCACGTGTTCGCGATTTTCCGGAGCGACCATCACTTCTATCGGAACCACTGCGTGATACGCGGCAACGGCAGTTATATAGAGAAAACCGAGCAAGCCGATTCCCAGGATCAGTGCTCTCGGAATGTTCTTGTTCGGATCTCGGACTTCCTCCGCGACCGGAACAACCCCTTCCCATCCGTTAAAGGCCCACATGATCGCGAGAAATGCAGCCGCAGTCTGGGCCGCGAGCCCTTCGCGCTGAGGTTGGATCGTATCCGCATAACGCCCCAAATCGGTGACGTTGAAACCAAAGAGATCCATAACCCATGGAAGTAGACCGATCGAGAGGACCATAGCGCATTTGACCAGGGTCGTCACCCCCTGCATCCATCCCCCCCAAATAACGCCGACGATATTCACCAATGCAAGAGCGAATACGACGATGATCGACGCCACGACTGCTGCGGTCATGTCGAACCGCCAACCACCGCAATGAGCCACCGAGGAAATGCAAACGACGGCAAGGGCTCCGGTCGATGCCGGCCTCGCGAAAAGGAATTCCTGCCATCCAAAAAGGAACGCGACCCATTTCCCATAGGCTTCGCGCAGATAGACATAGAGCCCCCCAGCTTTCGGATGCATGGAGGAGAGTTCAGCTAGGCAGAATCCTCCTAGGATGCAGAGCCCTGCGGCGACGATCCAAAGGGTGATGATGAGAGGAAATGAGCCCGCGTCCGCCGCAATGCGACCAGGTTTGACGAAGATTCCCGATCCGATTGTGTTCCCAATCACGACCGCGATCGCCATCCAAAGGCCTAGGTCTTGGCGAAGGGCATTTGTGGGGGGACGCCCCGTCGACTCATTCTGCATACGCAACTTCCTTTCATGAAAATTGGAGAACGCACAATGTAGTCGATGCGGAGGGTTGAAGCGACGATTTTGATTCTGATTTCGAATCTGATTCTGACTCGCGAAGCGACGACGCATAAGTAGGTCGTAGGGTGTGTGAAGTGGTCGCCACTCCCACTTCAGCTCCCGATCACATACCAACCATTCTTTCTATCGCAATCACCTACGTATCTAAAGCGACCGCGGAACACACCGGAAGCGTAGTTGGCGCGATCGATTTCTAAACTGGGTTATTGTTTCTAGCGATTCTACCCCTCACACCTCACACCTGTAATAACCCTCATCCTAAGCAACCGTGGCGCATGCGGTTTCAGATCTGCGGATTCGATTCGATTTGAAAGCGTTCCACTCGATCGCGAGGAACGTGTTGCCGAAATTTGGTTATGGCTTGCTGCCTCTGTCGCACACTCGGGGGACCACGAGCTGTTTCGCCAATCGTCACAACCGTTACGAACAGCACAATTACGTATGCGTAACCAATACCCTTTTGGAAAAGAAAACCGCGATCCTCGCAGGGCTCGTTACCCTCGTCGGGGGGCTCGATATTCCTGGACGCAATCCTTGCGATCTCTTTCTAGTGGTATCGCGATGGTCGGAGCGGCGCTCGGTTTTGTTTCCACGACTTACGCGGAAGGGCCCATTGTGGCCTACCCACCCCGTGGGCAAGAACCGATTCCCGTCTCGGTTAGGACCGGAAGCGATTTTCTTAGCAATCGATCGCGTGAGGAGCAGTACGCGCAGATCGCTCAAGAAGTCGAGTTGCTGGAACGGCATCAGTCTCTTTTAAGGCGAGTCGTTCGTTTAGTCTCTCCGACGGTTGTCCATATCGAAGCTGTCAAAGAGGAAACGACCGGAGAGCGAGGGCAAGGGAAAGGAAGGGAAACGAAACGAATTGAAGAGGCGGGCTCTGGCGTCATCGTTGGCCTCGACAAAGGAACGGTCATCGTTACCAATCGGCACGTGATTCACGGCGCCCCCCTTTCCACGATTCGGTTGGAGACCTTCGACGGTGGACAGCTCACTCCTCTTCGCGTTCTCGAAGATCCCTCCACCGATATCGCGGTCATCGAAATCGACCGCGCTCCTCTTGCAGTTGCAAAGATCGCGGACAGCAGGAAGTTGGAGATGGGTGATTTCGTTTTCGCTGTTGGAAGCCCCTTTGGACTCAACCACTCCGTTAGCTATGGGATTATCAGTGCGAAGGGGAGGAGAAACTTGGAGCTCGGGTCGAAGTCGATCGTCTTCCAGGACTTCATTCAAACCGATGCCGCGATCAATCCGGGTAACAGTGGCGGTCCTTTGATGAACATGCGCGGCGAGGTTGTTGGGATCAACACCGCCATCGCCAGCAACAGCGGTGGAAACGAAGGAATCGGTTTTGCGATACCGATCAACCTTGCGATCAATGTTGCAAACCAACTCGTAGAACGGGGAGAGTTGCAGCGAGCTTATCTCGGAGTCAGCGTGGAAAGGGCTTTCAACGCTTCAAGTCAGACAACTCCAGGCGCAGCTCCCCCTCGTGGAGCCTTCGTGAAAGTCATCAAGCCCAACAGCCCAGCGGAATTGGTGGGATTGCGTTATGGAGATGTAATCGTTGAGTTCGATGGAACGGAGGTAGACAACGACGAACACCTCGTGCAACTCGTCGGATTGACTTCGACATCCAAGTCGGTGGATGTCATCTTTTTGCGGGACAATCAAAAGATGATCGTCAACGTCCAGTTGGTCCCCTTACCGCAAGTGAACTAGCGGGGAAAAAGAACCACGAATCGAACGAATCTGACGAAGTAAGGCTTGAGGGGTGAGGCTTGAGGGGTGAGGCTTGAGGGGTGAGGCTTGAGACTT
>CAYMXM010000586.1:0-3428 GCA_964394065.1 uncultured Pirellula sp.
CACCCCCGGCCCCTCTCCCCGAAGCGGGGCGAGGGGAGCAGAGTTCTAAAGTGCATCGCGTTCTAGGACGCCAAAGCGGCGTCCGGAGGGGGGCGAGCCCCCATCCAAACGGAGGTCAATAGAAGAGTGTTGAAACGCTTATCAACCCCAAGCTCAACCTCCCATAAATTCTCTTCGTACTCAGCGCAGCGGTACTCGTACTCGAGATTCGTACTCGAGATTCGAGCACGAGTACGAGTACGAGTACGAGAAGAGGTGCGCGAGCGGGCTTTGGGATAGGAAACGCGACCACTCCACACACCCTACGACAGAGTAGAATGGTCTCTCACACCTTATACCTTACACCTCATCGCTTACACCTTGCTCTCCTTCTATGCCTAACACCGCTTCGCATAACTCCAAGAGATCCTTAACCCGATCTCTTGGAATAGGTTCTTTGATAACCGCTGCTCTCAGCATCGCAATCCCGAGTGGATCGTTTGGAGACGAAGGGATGTTTCCTATCAGCGAACTGGGGCGGCTCGATTTGAAGCAACATGGTTTGTCCCTTACCCCCGAAGAGATCTTCAATCCAGCATCTGCAAGTCTGGTCGATGGAATTTGCCGCGTGAATGGATGCACGGGCTCGTTTGTCTCCGATCAAGGCCTCATCATCACCAACCATCACTGCGCCTACGATGCGATTCAGAAAGGCTCGACTCCATCGAAGGATCTTCTCGCCGAAGGATTTGTCGCGAGCTCCAAGAAGGATGAGATTCCCGCGCCAGGTTACGTGGTTCGCATCACCGAACAGTATCGAGATGTTTCCGAGAAGGTTCTCGATGGATTGGATAGGAATCTGAATTCCACGGAGCGGGCCAAAGCGATCGAGTTGCGGCGAAAGGAAATTGAAAAGGAAGCGGAGGAGGAGCATCCTGGACTTCGCGCCGAAGTTGCCGAGATGTTTCTCGGGAAGACTTACGTATTGTTTCTGTATACCTACTTGAAGGACGTTCGATTGGTCTTCGCCCCTCCCGAGTCTGTCGGTGCGTTTGGAGGCGATATCGATAACTGGGAATGGCCACGCCATACGGGGGATTTCGCATTCATGCGAGCTTACACAGCCCCTGATGGAACCTCTGCGGAGTATTCCTCATCGAACATTCCCTATCGTCCCAAACGCCCGATCCGCGTAGCGCCGAAGGGAGTAGAACCGGAAGACTTTGTCTTCATACTCGGGTATCCAGGGCGAACCCTTCGACAGCGGACCGCTAGTTACTTCCGCTATGAGGCGGAGATGCGACTCCCGGCGATTGTCGATTATGCCGCTTGGCAAATGCGTGAAATGGAAGCCGCTTGGGGGGAGAACCGCGAGGTCGAGATTCAATTGGCAACGCGGTATAAATCACTCGCGAATGTCGAGAAGAGATCTCGCGGCCAAGTGCAAGGTCTTCATCGCACTCGATTGATCGACAAGCGGATTGAGGAAGAACGGGCTCTAGCGAATTTCATCAATGCCGATTCAGAGCGCAAGTCCAAGTACGGCGATTTGATATCGCAAATCGACCAAGAATACGAACGGATGACTTCGACGGCGAAAGCTGATTTCGCGGTGGGAGAGTTGAAAGTAGCTTGCCGTGCCTTTGCTTTCGCATTTGTAATTGTCGACGCGGTTCATGAGTTCCAGAAGAAGGATCTCGAGAGAGAAACTCCCTATATGGAGCGGAATCTACCTCTGACCAAGCAACAGTTGAAGAACGGAATCGGTGATTGGCACAAGCCCACCGATGCGATCATTCACCAGGGGATGATCAAACGTTTGAAGGGACTCCCACAAGGGGAACTACCTGCTGAAATCGATGCCTGGTTGAAAGGGATACCTAACGAGGATGCAAAGATCGATGCGATGTTTGCGGAGAGTCGGCTTGGAGAAGATAGTTTTGCGATGGAGTGTTTGGGTAAAACGCCGAGCGAGTTGAAGGAGGTGAACGATCCTTTCCTTCAGGTAATGCTCAAACTTTATCCCGCTTACGTGCGGCAGCGGGACCTAGAGAAGGGGCGAGATGCGCTGCTCGGAGGGCTTTATCGCGAACTTCAAGATGTCCGGATGCTTTATCAAGGTTCTGCGTTTGTCCCCGATGCGAATGGAACTCTTCGGTTGACCTACGGACACATTCGAGGAGACAGTCCAGCCGACGCGATCACTCGTTCCCCGATCACGACGTTTCGTGGCGTTCTCGAAAAGACGACCTCTCATGTTCCGTTCAATACACCGAAGTTGGTATTGGATCGTTATGCGGGAGGGGTTTCGTCCGAGTTTCGGGAAACGAAGTCGCAGGATATTCCGGTTTGCATTCTATATAGCGCAGATACGACTGGAGGCAACTCTGGGAGTCCGGTAATGAACGGGCAGGGCGAATTGGTCGGAGTCAATTTCGACCGAACCTTTGAAGCCACCATCAACGACTTCGCCTGGAACGGAGCCTACAGCCGTTCGATTGGAGTCGACATTCGCTACGTGCTCTGGCTGACCGGGGAAGTCTACGGGGGGAACCATCTTCTAGAGGAAATGGGGGTACGGTAGATAGCCCAGATCCGATTTGTCAGGTTTCCCTGAACCTTGAGGGGTATTTCTGTGACTTGCTCGATAGCCGAGAAGTAATTCTGTAAACCTGTCCTGATTTTCGCCGTAAGTTGCCGATGAATAGATATCCGATTTCGGATCGTTTGATAAGGAGTTTGCTCCAACCGTTGGACTCTCTGATTCGCATCCCATGTTGGGTGGAGGAATAACCGGATGGCAACTGATTTTGGAAATGATCGCAAAACGAAGCAACTCTGCTCCCAGGTGCGACGCGTTTTGGAATATGGCGTAGACGAGGCGTTGCACGGAGAAGCATTGATCGCGGTGAGCGACGTAATTCCCGCTCCGGACGCTTCCCATCTCCTCGTGTTGGTTCAGCCCCTAGGGGACACAACGGCGGAGGAGACCGAACAAATTCAACGCCGCTTGACCGCTTCTTCCGCCGAGCTACGTCAGATGGTCGCGGAGTCCATCAATCGCAAGAAAGCCCCCTCTCTCTCGTTTCAGGTTCTTCCCCCGACGGTGGGGAGATAGGTAGCTTGTTAGCTTCTCTGTATTGGCAATTGAACGACCTGGCCAGAGTAACAGTGCAACGCTGTGAAGCATTTTTCTTTGGGGAATTGATCGCCTCCTTGTCCGATCGGGGCTCGTCCCCGTCGGACACCGCTTTGGCGCCCTAGCACGCGCTGCGCTATAGAAATCTGCTCCCCTCGCCCCGCTTCGGGGAGAGGGGCCGGGGGTGAGGGGTAGGAGTGTTAGAAACATCGGCTATGTTGGCGGGTCCCAACCCGTGCCACCTTGGGGGCCAGCCCTGGCCTGGCATAAATGGGTGCCAAAAAGGCCATTTTGGCCGGTTTTGTATTGA
>CAYMXM010000587.1:0-3423 GCA_964394065.1 uncultured Pirellula sp.
CCGCTCCCCTCGCCCCTTTTAGGGGAGAGGGGCTGGGGGTGAGGGGTTGAAGTGCTAGTAACATTGGCCAAGTTGGCGGCTCCGACCCGCCGATTCGTACTCAGCGCAGCGATTCTCGTTCTCGTTCTCGTTCTCGTTCTCGTTCTCGTTCTCGTTCTCGAGCACGAGCACGAGCACGAGCACGAGCAAAAAAAAGGGGGAAGGCAATGCGACGCTCCTGCACAAACTTGCTCGATGTCCATTCGCTCAGCGCAGTTTTTCTCTCTGCGCCCCTGCGACGTCCGCAACTGTGTGTTCATTGGAAATGGGGAGGAACTCGGCCATTGTTTCTCGCACTCCTACCCCTCACCCCCGGCCCCTCTCCCCGAAGCGGGGCGAGGGGAGCAGAGTTCTAAAGCGCAGCGCGTTCTAGGACGCCAAAGCGGCGTCCGACGGGGACGAGCCCCGGTCGGACGCTAACGCCGGTTGCGGAATAAAAATGGCTGCACGAAAACCCACGTCAACACCAATTTTTTTGACAGCCCGGGCTAAGGCAAGCGGCAGATGAATTTCCATTGCTCTTACAACTTACTCACGTCGACGACTTCTCGGACCTCGACGGCTCCGACGTGGATGCCGGGATGTTCGGCGGCGAAGGGGAGGGCTTCGGACGAGTCGCGCGCGAATATCAGATAAAAGCCACCTAGCACCTCGCGTGTTTCGGCGAAGGGACCGTCGGTGATAAGTCGCTTGCCGTCCCGAACGCGAACACTCGTTGCCGTGGAACTCGGATGGAGGGGAGCTGCGGAGACGAATTGCCCCCGTTGATCGAGCCGCCGAGTCAGTTCGATTCCTTGCTGAATCGCAGCGGCGTGAGCTTCAGGTCCTACCCCCTCCCAATGCTTCTCATTATCGTAGCAGAGGAACATATACTTTTTCATTCCGGTAGGGACCGGAGCGAAAAGTTTGGATTCGGGGCAGTTCTCCACTTTGAGTATCGGACGGATTTCAACAGTTCCCTTCTGCGCCGGGGGCAATCGTGAAGCGATCGCGATCGCTTCGTCCAAATGCTCCAGATCGAGAATGTAGTATCCCCCTAACTGTTCAACCGTCTCCGTAAAAGGACCGGTCGTGACCTGCAGTTTCCCGCTCCGAACTCGGACCGTGGTCGCCGTAGCGACTGGGTGCAAAGGGGAAGCAGCCTTTACCTTCCCTTGAGCAGCCAATTCTTGAGCGATCTCGGAGGACTTTTGAACACACGCGGTCCATTCGTCGTGGGTCCAGGCGTTTTCTGGACTGTAGATGAGAAACATGAATTCCATTTTCTGGCCCTTTAGTATTCGTGGGAATGAAGCTTGATATTCATTGTCGAATAGGACTGGGAAGAATCGACAATTTTTAGTCGTAGTCGTAGGGTGTGTGAAGTGGCCGCTGCTTCCCGGCCTGGCCTGACGCATCGGTGGTAAGAGGGTGGACGCGAAGCGTCCCCCCATCACAACCCGTGGCGTAAGCAAGGGACAGCGTCGCGAGTGAACGTAGACCTTGTCGGGAATATCTCAGGCGTTGGGTGGCACGTCCCTGAGGCGCGGCGCGGTGAGACTTAAAAACCCGGAAGTTATTTCGGGGCAGTTCCTAAACAGATACTTTCCATGCGCAGAAGCCGGTCGAGATGTTCGATGGCGGTAGCGTCGTTTCGAGTGCGCAGGTTGGCTTCCAATAAAATGTTTTGCGCTGTTCGAATGAGACGCTCGTGCCGGGCTGCCAATTGGGTTTGCTCTTCCGTTTTTTTACGAAGGTCGAGCGCTTTGGCCAAACTCTTTTGCATGATCTTTGCGTCTTCCGATGCATCGAGGAACGCGACAAATTCTTCGCTTTTGGAACCGGTCCAATCGATGAGAGCGGTGGAGTAGCGATAGAGTTCGAAGCGGGGGTCATATTCCTGCAACTCGCGAAGGAGATCGTAGCGTGCGCTGACGGCCTTCCCCATTTGCGTATCCATTTGAGCTTCAAACGATTTTTCCTTCCTCAGGATCTTCTTGTGAATCGTTTGTACTTCGGATAGCGAACTGCTCATCGATAGCTGGAGTTGTTCCGCAAGTCCCCGAAGAATGGCTTGTTGTTCGGGGCGGCCGAGTTTGGCGAGTGCGTCGAGGGTTTCAGCCGACGATTTCTCGTCGATAGAGTCCGAGTGTTTGGGGGCTGAATCTCCCGAGAACATATTTTCAAACAAGGTTCGGAGTGGGTTCTTTGGACGATCGAGTTCCGAATCGAAGCTTTTGTCGGTCTTTGCGGACGGCAGTTTGATCTTATGACGCAGATAGGTGTCCGAGGTAAGGATCGGAACGTCGATGGTATCGCTCGTGATGACCGCATACGCGTGCGCTTCGCTCAAGCTCACACGACCATCCTTGTCGTAGTCTGCATCGACCGGAGTCCCACCCGTCCGATCGAAACCACTTAAAGCAGCCCAGAAATAGGTGCTGTATTCTTCGTACTCCGCCTCATTGATCTCAGGAGTGCACCCAGCAGCAGGTCTGTCATGTCGTTGCGAAAAGAAACCTGCTCGAAGGCGAGCGCTCATACCGTTGGTGCGGTCGCCCCCCCGGAAGATCGTTTCCGCGAACCCTCCGCTGTAGCACTGGGCCATGACCAGTATGATTTCTACGTCTGGATCGAAACGGTCGAGCCAGCGAGTAAACTCCTGAACATTGACACTGCCATCCTTCCAAAGTGCAATGTTTGTGTTGCGCGATGAGGGCTTCTTTTCTTGCTCGAATCCGAAGTCATCATCGGCGTTTTCATCGGAGCCGTGGGCCGCAACGTAAATGAACAACCGGTCCCCCTTCCCAAGTTTGGCCGCGAGCCCCTTCAGCCGTGCCTCGATTTGTTCCTCGGTCGCAGCCTGTTGGCCAGGAAAATCATGGTGGTTCTTATAATCCATTTCGAGTTCGTCCTCACTGCTGAGAATCGTCGACAGCCAGCGGACCTCTGGTGGATACGTTTTGCTTTCGTCCTTGTACTGCAAATCGCGAGCAGGCGCCTCACCGTCTGCGAAATGGATGTGGTGAGAAACTCCGTTCGGGTAAATTTTCTCAAGAGTCCGGTTGGCAAACAGTACGTTCTTTTCCAAGGAAATTTGGTTGTTCGTAGGGGTGGGGCCACCCCCGATCGTTACAAAAAAGTCGCCGCTTCGCGCGGGAGAAGGACTGAGGCACGCCGTGGCGAAGAGAGCGAACGATAACGAAACGAAATAGCGCATGGATTAGGTGACTCCGTGGATAAGCTCGAGGCAGTCTTCACAGTGTAATCAATTGAATAGGGATTGCCCTGGACTGTTAATAAGTTGGTTTGGTTGCCCCGGTAGGCAACGCTGTGAAGCATTTTTTCCCGGGAAATGCTTCTTGTCTGGATGGGGCTTGTCCCCACCAGACACCGCTTTGGCGT
>CAYMXM010000588.1:0-3423 GCA_964394065.1 uncultured Pirellula sp.
GAGGGGTAGGAGTGCGAGAAACAATGGCCGAGTTCCTCTCCATTCCAAGGAACACTCAGTTGCGGGCCTCGCAGGAAAAAAGCTGTGCTGAGCGAATTGACATTGAGCAAGTTTGTACCGGAGCGATGCATTACCTTCCCCCTTTTTTTTCGTACTCGTACTCGTACTCGAATCTCGAGTACGAGTACCGCTGCGCTGAGTACGAATGGGAGGGGCGGTGCCGCCAACTTGGCCAATGTTACTAACACTTCAACCCCTCACCCCCAGCCCCTCTCCCCTAAAAGGGGCGAGGGGAGCAGATATCTTAAAGCGCGGCGCGTTCTAGGACGCCAAAGCGGTGTCCGACGGGGACGAGCCCCGGTCGGACAAGAACCATTTTCACCTACCTCCCACCCCCGGGCATTGCGAAGATTTACAATGCGAGAATTGCCACCTAAGAAGCTCAAAGAAGACCAGCACAACATGAAACCGACTACTGTTTACGCTTTGAACTGCGCTATTGAGGAAGAGTCAAAGGTTGTCACCTCTATCAATACTTCGCTCGGCAAAATCAAACGAACCACTTCGCGTGCAACTCAAAAGACTCTTTTAGACTCAATGAAGCCATTTGTGCATAAACACTACTTCTGGAACCTCAATCGGGACTGTGGTGTTTACTTTGAGGTTCTGGCCAATCAGGACATGAAGGGTAAGCTCCATCTTCCTAGATCTCCTGAAGCCGGCCTAGTGCTCATGTTTGTCCTTGCAGATAACGGGTATCGAGATGGTAAACCGATGAAAAAGACGCTTCAATACGTAGAACGGATTCTAAAATGTCTGCCGGTGCCGTACGAACTGGTTGGCGAAGGAGAGGATCGAGAAATTGTCGAACGAGAACTTCTTCAAGTTTGATCTTTCCACCAAACCCACTCGCCATTCCCTCCAGCCTTTTAATTCCGATGCCTCCCTCAAATTCCTTACCCACCCAAATCTGGCCGCAAGAGTTTGCTGATCGCTATCGGGAAGCTGGCTACTGGCGAGGTGAAACGATTCCTGGTTTTTTCCGAGCCAATGCAGAGCGCTATGGGGACTCGATCGCAGTGATCGGTGGAGAAGTTCATTGGACCTACCGGGAGTTATGGGACCGCGCGGAGACGGCGGCAGCCGGTTTTCTTTCTCTCGGGTTTCTTCCCGGGGATCGAGTTGTCGTTCATATGGGGAACACACCGGAGTGGTTATCGGTGGTCCTGGGACTGATCCGTGCAGGACTAATTCCGGTCTTTTCCCTCCCCGCTCATCGACTCGCAGAGATCGCCCACTTTGCTAAAGTTTCCCAAGCGAAAGGGTATGTCATCGGGACGACCTATGAACGATTCGACTATCGAACCCTAGCACGCGAACTACGGAAGTCGTTCCCCGAGATTCAAATTATCGTTGCCGGAGGGGACGCCGAAGAATTTCATTCCTTCGACCGCTTCGAACCGAACCCTTCCATCCTCCCTGAAAGGGATCCCGATCCATCGAGCGTGGCGCTACTCCAAATCTCCGGAGGAAGCACCGGGCTCTCCAAACTGATCCCTCGAACGCACGATGACTATATCTATAGCTTCCGCGCCAGCAACGAAATCTGCGAGATCACGCAGGATAGCGTTTACATGGTGGCATTACCGATCGCACACAACTTTCCGATGAGCTCTCCAGGTTTCTTCGGTGCCTTCTACGCAGGAGCACGCATCGTCCTATCTCAAGGGGCTGGACCTGATGCCGCGTTCCCACTCATCGAACGGGAAAAGGTGACGGCGGTCGGTCTCGTTCCTCCTCTAGCGATGCTTTGGGCGCAAGCAGCGGAAAAAACATCTCGTGATCTCTCCAGCCTAAAAGTGATGCAAGTCGGTGGTGCCAAACTGGTCCCCGAAGCGGCCCGACGCGTTGTCAACACCATGGGATGTCAGCTTCAACAAGTCTTTGGGATGGCCGAAGGGTTAGTAAATTACACGCGACTCGGCGATTCCGAAGAGATCATATTGAACACGCAAGGACGCCCGATCAGCCCAGACGATGAAATCCTCATCGTCGACGATCAGGATCGCCCCGTTGCCAAGGGTGAGGCAGGGCACCTTCTTACTCGTGGCCCCTACACGATTCGAGCCTACTACAACGATCCTGCGGCCAACACTCGTTCATTTACCTTGGATGGATACTATCGAACCGGTGATATCGTTCAACAAACTCCTGATGGCTACTTAATCGTCCAGGGGCGGGCAACCGATCATATCAATCGGGCCGGAGAAAAGATCTCGGCAGAAGAAGTCGAGAACCATCTTCTCGCACATGAGTCGGTCTTCGACGCCGTTGTCGTTTCGATCCCTGATGAGCATCTCGGGGAGCGGATCTGTGCCTTCGTCATCTCTCAAGGTGAAAAACCGAGAGTACCGGAGTTGAAGGCCTGGATTCGCAATCGGGGATTAGCCGGTTTTAAGATTCCTGATCAGATCGTTTTTGTCGATTCGTTTCAAACCACCGCCGTTGGGAAAATCAGTCGAAGAGAGCTCCGCGTTCAACTTCGACAGCAATTCCTTGAGGAAAAGAAAGGGGAGGCGAAGAACCAATAATGGGGCTCCCTACCATCCCTGTCTATCCGCTTCCCATCCCAGAGGAAGTCCCCAAAGCGCGCGGACCTTGGCAAGCCGCCCCCTCGCGATCTGCTCTTCTCGTGCATGACATGCAGAGGTACTTTCTTCGCCCCTTTCCGGAAAATGCTTCACCGATCACTCCCGTCATCGAGAACATCGCTCGATTGATCACCCACGCCAGACGCCTGGGAATACCGGTTTTCTATACGGCTCAGAAAGGGAATCAAGAACGGATAAGCAGAGGCTTGCAAGGAGATCTCTGGGGACCCGGTATGCAAGCGATCGAGGAACATGAACAGATCGTTGCACCGTTGCAACCCCACCCCCAGGACAAGGTTTTGTTAAAGCATCGCTACAGCGCTTTTCAGCGAAGCAATTTGGAGGAGCTTCTCAGGGAAGCGAATCGAAATCAATTGATGATCACAGGGGTTTACGCCCACATCGGTTGCCAAGCGACCGCGGTCGAGGCGTTCCAACGGGATATCGAAGCGTTCATCGTTTCGGATGGAGTCGCGGACTTTTCTCGTGAACATCACGACCGCGCACTTCATTGGATTGCAGACTGCTGTGGTGTCCCCATATTTACTGACGAACTGATTGAGAAGTGGAGCTAACAGATGAACACGAATAGCGAAAAGCCAGGCAACACGTTGACCTTGGAAACGATGCGAGCCGATATCGCACAGATCATCGACCTGGAGCCAAGTGACGTAGGGGATGATGACAACCTGATGGACCTGGGGCTCGACTCGATGCGCATGATGAATCTTGTCGTGAAGTGGTCCGAGATGGGCTTCCCCTTCGAATTCGC
>CAYMXM010000589.1:0-3410 GCA_964394065.1 uncultured Pirellula sp.
CATCACAACCCGTGGCGTAAGCGAGGGACAGCGTCGCGAGTGCACGTATCCCTTGTAGGGAAATCTCAGCCGTCGGGTGGCACGTCCCTGAGGCACGAAGGGCGTGCTGGGACCTGGGATGGATGTATCGCAATGCGATGATCTCGGTTTTGAATCGCGTAGCGATGGCAGCACATAGCCGTGGGCGTAAGCCCACGGACCCCGAACAGACGAGTTTTCTGAGCCGCGAATGCGGCGGCAGCACCTCTCGACTCGGCTTCATGCTGCCGCCGCATTCGCGGCTCCAAAACCATGGGGACCGGCTACCGTGGGCTGACGCCCACGGCTACGTGCTGCCATCGCTACGCGATTGAGAACCAGAACCACCATGGAAACAATGAGACGCGGGCAATTGGAACCTAAAGCGGCTACCTCGAATGACCGGGCGCCAAGGCGCAAGGCGGGAGAGTGTAGGTCATGACAGCAGACCGCTATCGACGCCAGAAAGCCTATTCCAAAGTCGGGGACGAAGGCCAACAGAAACTCCGCGATAGCCATGTTCTCATCTGCGGAGTAGGCGCCCTCGGCTCCACGATCGCCGAACGCCTCTGTCGCGCCGGCGTCGGCAAGCTAACTCTCATCGACCGCGACTGGGTCGAGTTAGATAACCTTCCACGCCAAGCTCTATACACTGAAGAAGATGCCCGAAACGCAGCCCCGAAGGGGGAAGCGTGCGCAGCTCATCTCGCTTCGATCAACTCGGAGGTTTCGGTCGAGTTCCATGTCGTCGATCTTCATTCTGGAAACATCCGCACTCTCTTCGAAGGAGTCGATTGCATCGCCGACGGGACCGACAACTTCGAGGTTCGCTATCTGATCAACGATTACGCTTGTGCAACCTCCACACCTTGGGTCCATGCCGGTATCGTCGGTGCCTCGGGGCAGTCTCTGACGATCGTCCCAGGTGCAACCGCTTGTTTTCGATGTTTGCTCCCCGACCCTCCACCGGCGGAGCAAATGCAAACCTGCGACTCCGCCGGAGTCCTCGGCCCGGCGGTTGGGTTGATCGCCAATTGGCAAGCGATGGAGATTCTCAAACTCCTTCTGGAGGGAAGGGACGGTATCGACGGCGATCTTCGCGTCTTCGATCTTTGGCGAGGAGATATGCGACGCTTGAAGATCGATCGCCTCGTGCCAGCGGATGAGTTCGCTGGCTGCCCCACTTGTGTGAAGCATCGATTTGAGTTCCTCAATGGCCAGCGGGAGACGCGCGCGAAAGCCCTCTGCGGCAGAAACGGAGTTCAAATCCAATCCCCCGAAGGGGAGGGGATCGATCTGCAAGCGATCGCGAATCGACTTGCGTCCGAATGCGAAATCAAAGCCAACTCACATTTCCTCCGTTTCGAACTAGACGGATTGGTTTGGACGGTCTTCCAAGATGGCCGAGCGATTCTATCTGGCACTGAAGATATCGAACTAGCTCGCAAGCTCTATGCGCGACGGATTGGAAGCTGAACGTGATTTGCTTCTCCAGCCCCGCTTCGGTAATGTCGTTATATTTTCCGCAGGGAAAATAAATGGTAGCGGAAGGACGCAAGCCTGGGCTGGCCTGATGAAAAGATCGGAATTTGGGTAAGTCAGGCAAGAATTGGATTTGAAAACTGCTACGAAACTTCGTATTTGGTAAGTATCAAACAACACCAAGCGAAGGAGCGCAGCAGTTATGGGATTATTCCGTATTTCTATCAGCGAGTACAGTGCATCGCCTTACGAAATGGCTCGCAATTTTTTCAAGAGCCGCGACACCCAGAGAACGCGAGCCGAAGAGTTCAAACGGGAGCGGGATGAACGGAACGGAGCAACGAGCAGCTCCAACAGAAGAACCGCCAACTGGAGCAGGAACTGCAAGAGGCTCGGCAAAGACTCAAGCAAGCAGAGCAACGCAACAAGGAGCTTCTGGAGCAGCCTGTAAGGCTCCCGGAGGATCCCCCCTTACGTACCACCGCTACGGTCCGAGGATGATTTCTCTTTGCATCGAGTTAGCCAAAGCCTTCGGCTTGCGGGCTGCGGAAAGAGCCTTAATGAGGATCTTCGATTGGCTCGCTATCCAAGTCGAGATTCCCACTTGGACCTGCACGCGAGCTTGGCTCTGTCGCCTTGGTGTCGATCGCATGAAGCATTCCCAAGAACGACGTGATGACTGTCCCTCGCTTACGCCACGGGTTGTGATCGTCGGGCCACGGCCATAAACCCACCCGCGCGCACATGCGCGAACCAACCCGACTTTAGATACCCTTTTGACTCCCGATCCAATCGTAAAAACCGCATGATCTGAAGCCCTGAGCTTTCCAGGTCCTCTTTGAGCTCTCTCTCCGAGTAGATATGCAAGAACATGCTCGGGAGCCCTCGGTAGGGATAGATCCGGTCCCCGAAATCCCACCCTCTATCTCGCTTCGATCGAATCCAATCTCCGATCGTTCGGCGAATCCCCCCGGGATCGCGCAACCACGAACCACGGTTATGAACATGAACAATGAATTGTCCTTCAGGTACTAAGATTCGGGCAACATGCTGCAGGAAGGATCTTCGGTTTTCGCGACCTTGAACCATCCCCATGGAACTATAGAGGCAGAGCAACGCATCGGCCGAGCGATCGGCAATGCAGCTTAGATCGGTCATGTTCGCGAGCAAGAAACCGCAGCGGTCCGCAATCCCTGCCGCTTCCGCCTTGCTTTGAAAGGCTTTGAGCATTTCCCGGCTCAAGTCCACACCGACGACACGAAAACCTCGTTCAGCGAGAGGCAATAGGTTTCGACCGGGACCACACCCCACATCGATCACCATACGCGGGGTTCCGTCGGGGCGCACCGGCTCTTTGGGGAGGGTTTCTTCGACTAGGGAGCGATCGAGATCGAGAAGAGGATGGCCGGCGTGAAATCGATCGTATTCTGTCGCGATCGAAGAGTCGTTGACATAGTCCCAAGTGCCGCGAGAGACCCCTGCTGGTAGTTGCCACGAGGGTCTTTCACGGCTGGTCATCGATCAAAAACCTCGTCGTTGTACGTAAACGGGAGTCGGGGAGGATTGGATTACGGTGGTTGTTGTTGGGTGGTACTCTTCGCGAATGATAACTTCGCTCGGTTGCTTCGTGTAGACCTGCGGTCGAACCTTCCCGTTTTGCTGCATGTAGGTGATGACGTAGTCGCTCACCCCTTTTTCACTCATCCAGATGATTTCGTTTACGTCGGGAGTGCTGGCGATTCCGTTGGCTTGGATGTGGGAAACGATCACCGCGTCACTGACTCCACTTTGCGACATGCTGATCACTTCGCTCGCCGTGACTGGTCGACTCGTCCCAACCTTTGTGACGATCGGCGCTGATCGGACGGGGACATAGGTTCGCTGTTCTACGTACTGCGGCTGGGTCACGT
>CAYMXM010000590.1:0-3406 GCA_964394065.1 uncultured Pirellula sp.
TTTGGGCTGTTTGGCCGACGCGTAAGCGAGGCCCGAAAATCACAACCCGTGGCGTTAGCGAGGGATAGCGCTGGCAACCCGACCTCCATCCCAGGTCTCACACCACGCCCTTCGTGCCTCAGGGACGTGCCACCCGGCGCCCTGAGATACCCGACAAGGTCTACGTGCACTCGCAACGCTGTCCCTCGCTAACGCCACGAAGCAGGCTTGAGGGGTGAGGCTTGAGACTTGAGGAAGAAGAGGGCTTCGCCTTTTAACAGGTTGGCGGTACAGCCCGATGCGTCTGGCCGGGCTGAGGGAGCCCCCTTACTTATTCGCAGCCAGCACTTCTTTCACCACCTTGTCGATCGCGATGTACTCCTGCTCGGTCTTTTTTGCGCTGCGGTAAACCTCATCCAGAGTCGAGATGCCGTTGATTACTTTTCTTAATCCGTCGCAGTAGAGGGTCGTCATCCCCTGATTGATCGCCTCGGTGCGGAGTTCCGCAGAGGACTTCGCGGCGAACATGAACTCTCGGATCTTCCCGTTCACCACCATCATCTCGTAAATCCCGATCCGACCGCGGTACCCCTTCTTCTGACAATAAGGACATCCCTTCCCCTTCGAGAACTGCGCAAAGGGAACGATCTCCTTCGGGAGCTCCGCTTCGGCCAAGACCGCATCCGAGAGGGTGATCGCCTGCTTGCATCGGGTGCAAATCTTTCGAACCAACCGCTGCGCCATCACCGCGATCACCGAACTGGCCACCATGTACCCCGGAACCCCCATATCGGTCATCCGTGTTACAGCGCTGGGCGCATCGTTCGTATGTAGCGTACTGAATACCAAGTGTCCAGTCAGACTGGCTTGAATACCCATCTGGGCTGTCTCCGTATCCCGCATCTCCCCGACAAGGATAATGTTGGGGGCTTGCCGCAACATGGCCCGAATGATCCGGGCAAAGTCGAGGCCGATGTTGTGCCGAACCTCGACCTGATTGATCCCCGGGAGGTAGTATTCGACCGGATCCTCGGCGGTGATGATCTTCCGATCGGGACGGTTTAACGCATTGAGGGCTGCGTAAAGCGTCGTCGTCTTTCCCGACCCCGTCGGCCCGGTCACCAAGAAAATACCATTAGGCCGCTTAATGAGGCCGGTGAAGATTTTGAAATCCCGATCGGCCAGACCAAGCTGCTTGACCCCAACCTTGATGTTGTCCTTGTCTAGTAGCCGCATAACTGCCGACTGGCCGTGATTAGTCGGGATGATGCTGACACGAAGGTCGAGTTCCTTCTCACCGACCGTGATTTTGATCCGACCGTCCTGCGGTCGGCGCCGTTCGGCGATGTCCATCTTAGCCAAGATTTTGATCCGGGAGAGGATCGCCCCGAGGAGACGCCTTGGGGGAGTGTCCCTTTCTACCAGCACACCGTCGATTCGGTACCGGATCCGGACTCGCTCCTCGAACGGTTCGACGTGGATATCCGACGCCCGGAGCTGGACCGCTTCGGAGATCATGTAGTAGACCAGCTTCACAACCGGGGCCGATTCGTCCCCTTCGCTTTCCTCAGCCGCTATCTTGTCGTCTTCGGTTTCGGTAAAGTCGATTTGCGTATCGGTGAACTCCTGGAGCATCGAGTCAGCCGATTCCCCTTCCACCTGCCCGTAGTAGCGGTTGATCGCTTCGATGATCTGTTCGTGGGGGGCGAGGGCTGTCTCCACCTTCCGATTTAGGATAAAACGGAGCTTCTCGATCGTTTCGATATCGAACGGGTCGGTCACCAACACTTTGATGGTGTCGTCCTCTTCTGAAATCGGAATAATCCCGTTTTCCCGTGCCACCGCTTCCGGAACCAACTGGATAACGTGGTCCGGGATGCGATAAGACTGCAAGTCGACGTATTCGAACTTGTGAAACTCCGCCAGGGCTTGGGTGACTTCCTCTCCTGAAGCATACGAAAGATTAATCAATGCCTTGCCGACATTAATGTCACTTGTTTTAGCAAGCGATTTCGCTTCCTTGAGCTGTTCGAGGGAGATGATTCCGCGTGTAAGGAGCAAATCGGTGAAATCACGCATTGGTTTGTCCATGATGACTCTTCTTTGGGGGAGCGCTCAGACGAGAATAGAGGTTGGGAGCTTGAGGCGAGCGGCAGAAGAAACTCAACCATCCCAACCCGACGCGTAAGCGAGGGATCTGATAGGGAGGCTTTCTCCACTGCAGTCCCTCGCTTACGCGTCGGGTTGGGATGGGGGCCGGTTTTGGTAGTTTTACTGCCACTCGATTAAGTATATCGCGCTACGGACAATGGGAACAAACATGTTTCGCGAACTTCATTCCGAATTCCTTATCAATTCAAGACACGATGAAATCTAACTCGGCATCTTCCTGGGGGCTGGTCACCGGGGCTAGCTCAGGGATCGGCCAAGCGATCGCGGCCAAACTAGCGGCGACAGGGCTCAAAATCATTGTAAACCATTTCCACGATGCCGAAGGGGCTCAACGGACTTTGGAGATGGTTTCCAAGGCTGGGTCGAGCGGAATTGCGATCGGCGCGGATGTCGGTTCCGGCTCCGAAGTCGCCGCGATGTTCGAGCAAGTTGCAGCTTTAGACGCCCCATTGCGAGTCCTGGTGAACAATGCGGGGGTTCAAACTTGGGCTCCCCTTCTCGAACTCCGGGAGGAGGATTTCGACCGGACGATTCGAACCAATTTGAAGGGTACCTTTCTTTGTACCCAGCACGGGGGGCGTTTGATGCGAAAGACCGGCGGGGGCTCGATCGTCAATATCGGCTCGGGGGCAAACCAAATCCCATTTCCGAATCTCGCCGATTATTGCGCGAGCAAAGGGGGGATTGAGATGTTGACCAAGTGCGCGGCAACCGAGCTGGGGCCGTTGGGGATCCGAGTCAATTGCGTTGCCCCAGGGGCGATCGAAAACGAGAGAACCCGGGCGGAGAATCCGGAGTATGCCAAGACCTGGAGTGCGATCACACCGCTGCGGCGTTGCGGTACCTTGACGGATGTCGCCGACGCGGTCGCTTATTTTGCTTCTTCCGAATCAGGATTCATCTCCGGGCAAACCTTGTTCGTAGACGGCGGGTTGTGGACGAGAAACCAGTGGCCGTATGAATAGCGATAGTAAGGGAGAAGTAAGGAAGAGGGGCTTTGGGAAAGCGGACGTTTTCTCACCGTGGCCCGGGCGTCTCGCCCGGAGTTTCGAAGGCTCCTCCGGGCGAGACGCCCGGGCCACGCAATCACAACCCGACGCGTTAGCGAGGGACAGCACTGGCAACCAGGCATCCAACGCCAGGTTTCACAGCACGCCCTTCGTGCCTCAGGGACGCGCCACCCGACTCTTGGAAGATTCCCGACAAGGGCCACGCTCACTCGCGACGCTATCCCTCGCTAACGCGTCGGGTTGTG
>CAYMXM010000591.1:0-3401 GCA_964394065.1 uncultured Pirellula sp.
GAACTCTTCTGGGAGTCCTTTGCCGGTGCTTCCGGTTTCTTGGGGGACTCCTCGATCTTCTCGGTGTTCGAGGGGATTTACCCCAGCTCCGAGCATGGCGATCGCGGCTTCTTCCGTGGTTCCCGATCCGCCACCTCCGGGATTGGTCCCGGTTCCACCACCCGATTTCTTCGAGCATGCTCGCTTTGTTTCGAGAAGCAATTCGATCACTTCCGTCTCAGCGGCGATGGCCGGAGCAGAGGTGTCGGGCTTGCTGAGGATCGTGACGGCGTCTTGCATCGCGATATCGACTTGCATTAGCATGCCGATCTCTTTCTTGAACGCATCCGCATCCTCCTCCGTTTTGGCGAGCTGTTTTCGGACATCGATCACGCGATCGCGGAGCTTCGTTTGCGTCGTCGATAACTCTTGAACCTTCTCCCGATACTCTTCTTCCTGCGAGGCTGGTTTGGACTGTTCAGCAACGCGCGTTCGTTCGCGAAGGTGGATCTCTTGTTCGAGGATCTGCATCACCTCCAGAACGATAGCGGGTGGAATCGATTTTTTATTTTGCGGAGGTGACTCTCCCTCTCCACTACCATTGCAGGCTTTGACGATATCCTCGGCCCAACGATCGAGGGAGTCGGACCAATACTCTGCATCGGCGATCGCCAATCCTTGATGATCCATGACTCGTTGCGAGAGCATTCGAAGTCCTCCAAGGATGTCTTCGCTCTGAATCTCGGCGAGGACTCCCTCGAATTGATCCGACGGACGTCGCTCTCGAAAACCTTGCATGTCGTCGATGATGTTCGAAACGAATTCGACGGCTTGGAGTTCCCGTTGGCGAAGGTGATCGAGTCGCTGCCGCTGCTCGGATTCCAATCGATGTTGCGATGTGCCGAACGCATTGGAAATCTCCTGAGCCGTGTTGTCCGCAATGATCAGTTGTTCCCTGGAAGCCGCCTTGAGACGTTTCACCAAGGTGCTTCCCTCCAGGTTCCCTAGAATCCCTTGTAGCTGATCCGCGACCTTTTGAAATTCGGCGAGGAGCTCTTCTTGCTCCTTGATCACTTGATCCATCGGTACGTCGGCCTTCGGTGCATCCTCTTTCTTCGGCTCTTCCTTACCTGCAGAGGCCAGTGAGGTGGCTGGCAAAGTGAGTGGGGATGGGGCGGAGGGTTTTGCCTCAGGAGCCGATTCGGAGGGATCTTGCGGTTGTTGGGATGATTCTTGCAGTGTCAGGTTCGGTGCACTCTGTTGTTCGCTTTTGGAAGGGGCAGAGGCGTTTGCGACCGATCGAGCACTTTTCTTGAGAAGATCTACGACGGATGGGATTCGATTGGCTGCGATATCGCGGAGCGTTTGGTGCATCTGCGCCCAGGACTCTAGATGGTTCGGATCGATATCTGGATTTCGGGCCGCTTGTCGAAGGATCTCCTCGCCTCGCGCGTTGAGACTGTTCAAGCGACGACCGTTCGCTTGCTCGGCGGATGCTTGTTGCTCAAGCCGTTTTCGAGTCTCTTCCTTGAAGAGCTCCTCGTCGGAGAGGGCTCGCAACTCGCGGTTGGTCGCGAGAAGTTGCATTTCTCGATCGCGGACTTCGAGCGATTCTCGTTGCCACTTGGCCATCTGGTCCAAGATCCAATTCGCATGGTCGCTGGGAGTCAAAATATGAAACAGATGGGGTGGGGAGAAGGTGCGGGGCCGATCGGGGAGATAGTCTTCGACGAACAAGCGAACTTCGACCGAGGCGATTGGAATCCCGAGAGCAGCCGCTTGAAAGTTTGCACGGGCGTCAAGCGTCTGGGCGGTCGGGCTCCCTTTGGCCAACATCACTTCCCCATGAAGCGCTGCTCCGTTGCGAAGGGCCGGAGGAATATCTTGTTCATCCCCTGCGATTCTCCATTCGAGTCCGACGTGCCTTACACCAAAGTCGTCGAGGGCACGAACGGTGAACTCGATTTGCTCCGACTCCAGAAGAACGTGTGTTGTGGGAAGGCCATCTCCGAAGACGATCGGAGCTTCGTCTTCATGCGTTTGAATTTGCAATGGGAAAGTGGACTTCGAGTGGAGCCCTTCGGTATCGATCCAGGAAAGGCTCAAAAAAAGATCCTCGTCGGCTTTTAGGTTGGGAACGAGGAAGCGTCCTTCATCGACCGAGAGATGTTGTTGGTTGGCGGTCGCGGAAGCGATCGGTTTATTGGTTTGAGAAGTGATGTGAAGGGTTGATCCACGGACGGCGGTCAACGTCCCTCCTCGCAGATCTTTCTCGATGGGCTCGGCGATCTCCAGATAGGGGGGGAGTTCGATTTTGGCGATGAGTCTCTCCAACTCAGGACGCATCGAGGGTTGAAGCTCAATTTTTGGACTCGCGTCTCCGATCGCAACTGCGATCGACGTCGGGTTCAATTGACCGGGAATCTGAAAAGAATACGCATCGTCCGAACGCGTTGCATCGAGCGAGGTGTTTTGGCCGACGCGGAGGGAACCTTGGGGCGGTTTCTGTTGGGAAGTTGAGGCTAATCGAAGTTGCAGATCGAAGTCCTCGCCGTAGGGGACGACGAGTCGGTTGGGGACTTCGGAGAGTTGGGTAAAGGTGTAGCGTTCGATGGACGCGAACGGGGCGAGGAGGCGAGACCAGGCGTTGAAACTTGCGCTGGGAAAAAGGAACGCGATCAAGAGAGCGACGAGCGCGGCGGAACCGGCGATGCGCGACCAGAGGCGATGGTTGGAGGGGGGGAGGAAATCTCGCAAATTTCGCTTGGAGGTCGACTCCGCGACTTGGTTCAAAGCGGCCTCGCACAAGCGAGGTGAGCGGCTTTGCTCGAGAGGATTCTGGGCGAGCTCTAGGGCACCGAGGAGGGAGCCCCCCATCGAGGGTTGGTAGCGTCGAATAAGTTTCGCGACCGATTCGAAGCTTGAGAGTTGAAAGAACCAACGGTACCAAGCGAGAGGGATTGTTGCGACGCCGGCTATCATGCCGAAGAACGCGATCCCGCGAAAGAGATTCGGCGTATCGAACCATCGATCGAGAAGAAAGAGGGAGAAAAACGCCACGAGAAGGGATGCCCCCCCGATACCGATCGCCTCGAGGAGTTTGCTTCGGCGGACCGATTGGCGATAGTCCTGAATTTGTGCAAGGAGGGAGGGGGGGATGGGTAGCGTTCGATTATTGTCCATTCGTCAACTACTTCTCTTTGGGCGACTACAAATCGAGGGGCTCAAGGGAAAGTTCTTAGTATAAGCGGTCGCAACCACTGAACCGAGCGTTAGTGGCGTCAATTTTGGCACTTCCTGGCTTTTTGTTCGTGGCCCTGGCGTCTCGCCCGGGGCATCCCATCACAACCCGTGGCGTAAGCGAGGGACAGCGTCGCAAGTACACGTAGCCCTTGTTGGGAATATCTCAGGCGTCGGGTGGC
>CAYMXM010000592.1:0-3400 GCA_964394065.1 uncultured Pirellula sp.
GAAGGGATTACAGCCATTAGCCGGTGGTAAGCGCAGCGCCACCACCGGTGGATCGCAAAGAGGCGCCAACGATCCCGGAGGGATCGCAGAAGCGTCCGAGTTGCGAGCAGCGAGCGAGAAACTTGGTCATTGTTTCTAGCACTTCTACCCCCTCTCCCCGAAGCGGGGCGAGGGGAGCAGAGATCTTATGGGTTATGCTCTTCCTATAGCCTATAGCCCAAAGTCTAAAGCCATACCCCGAGGCGTTCCTTAACGGACTGAATTCTGTTCTACCCGTTTGTTCTTCGTCTTCAGCAACCGCTCCGTGTAGCTAAGAGATTCTTCGGGAGCGAGTCCCGTCGTCGCCTCGGGTGCAACGCTTGGTTTTCTTCTTCCAGAATTGGTCGGGAAGTTGGTTTGAGTTCGCGGCAGTGCGTTTGCATTCCGCATCGATGGACTCAGCAACCGATCTAACCCAAACTTCCGAATCGCCAGCTCCGCTAAGAAGAAAACCGAACTAGCGAGGACGAACAACGGCCAGGTCGAACTAAGCTTCCTTTCTTTCGTGGAGGTATTTCTAAAAAGATTCACTTCCGCCACTTCCTTCGATGTTCGCGAACCGTTTCGCGCGCGCGCCGAAGGGATCGGGATCCAGCGTTCTCGCGATTCTAAAAACGCGATCGATTCGGTGGGGCTCAGCGCTGTCGCAGGGCGTTCGCTAAGCCCGAGAGACGCGATCGAAACCAACGATTGAATCGATTCGGGATGCTGTTCGAATTCGCGTGTATCTTGCACGGAGAAACCTTGCGTGATCACTCCTGTTCCCTCCCCACCGTCGATCGCAAGCGCATAGTTTCCGGCTACTAAGTTGTCGACGGTCGCTTCGAATTGACGCGGCCCCAGGCGTTGGAACGAAAGCTGATGCCGCTCCGTCGTTCCAATCCCTGCGACGATGCATTGCATACTGACCGGAATTTCGGGGACCGAGTCATCCCATTGCAACGTGATTCGGGTCATTGAAGACTCGGTCACAACACGGACGAAATGATTGTGTTTAAGCTGATTCTTCTTAAGCCAACGAAGGGATTGAACGAGGAGTTGATCTAGGCTCCCTGAATCACTCCACGCGTGCGCCCAACGCTCGCCGAGATCCGACGTCCAAACGGCAGAGCGTCCAGAACCAAACTGCCACGATGCAAGGAGAGTATTGTTGGGGGCCTCCGGTTGGTTCGCTTGAATCAGCTGTTCGGAAAGAACGTTTTCACGCAAGGTCGAAAGAACGATTCCGCGAACAGTGGGAAGAGATTGCGGAAGCCCCTGGGTAATCTCGTGACCGCGGTGAGTTGCAGCTCCCACCCCTTCCTCGAACTCTTGAATGAGCGGTCGCGCCAACATGCGCGTCTCTTTCATAAAGATGCGAGGTATCGCGCTCGACTTATCGACTTGATAGAACCGACCACCTCCTTGCTGAGCGATGGACATCAAGAGCTTTCTATCCGCATCGCTCCCCACCGAGACCGCCGAAGTCGTAATGCCGTGTCGCTGCATTTCCGCGGCCTGTCTAGCGAAGTCGGAACCATGCGTTTGCCCGTCGGTCAGGAGAACGACGTGCTTCAACGTAGCGCTGCTCTTTCGAAGATCCCGATAAGCTTGATTGAGTGCAGGAGTCATATTCGTCCCCCCCGCGGCACCGATGCGACGGATCTTGCGGCGAAAGGCTTCGCGATTCCCACTGATCTTCTGGAGCGAGATCGGCTGGCTTAACTCCGAATCGAACGGATAGATCCCAATGTAGTCGGTGTCCGACAACATGCTGAGAGCGGCGATGGCCGCCGATTGACTCATCGCGATCTTGTCCCCTTGCATCGACCCCGACTTGTCGATGACCAAAGCAAGGGCGCCGATCGAGACGAGCTTCTCATTGTCGACTTGGAAGCGAACAGGCATCGCTTCTTCCACCGGCGTGTTCATCCAACTCCCGGCGCCGAGCCCGTTGGGCCCTCCGGTCATCATCAAGCCGCCGCCGAAGTCGTGGACATACTTATTGAGATCCGCAAGTTGTTCGTCGGTATATCGAAGGACAGGCAGTTCGTCGACCGTTTGCATGCGAGGCGCGTTCACCATGAGGACCGTGTCATAACCTAACAAATCAGCGAGCGTAGAAAAGGACTCTGCATCGCTTCGAACCTCGAAGTCGATTCCGTGCGAGTTCAAAAATCGGAGTCGCTTCTCAACATCGGAAACTTGATCGCTCGTCGTGATGACAAGCACTTTTCCTTGATCGGTTACTTCGCAGATTCCAGACGCAACATTGTTCTGAAGATAGGCATCCGACTCGGGGGCTTCCGGAACAAACTTCGCTTCATAGACGACCAAGCCACCATGTTGCAAATTGTCGAGCATGGGAACGATCTCATAATCCTTCTTAAGCTCCACAGGACCATCTGCGATCGTTTGTCTTTGGTTCCCTTGAATGCGTTGGATAAGCAATCGACCAGAGTTGGAAAGGCTCGGATCCCCGTTCCGTTTTCGAAGTCGAACGGAGAAATGAACCGGCGAGTTCATCCCGGCACGCGCGGGAACATCGACACTTTCGACGACGATGTCCTGTGTAGAGTCGAGAGGTATGCGCGCGACATCGATTTCGATTCCTTGGTCGGAAAGCTGGTGGGAAACTTCGACGACTGCTTGGTCGGTCGTTTCCCCATCGGTGATCAAAACAATGCGTCGGTTGGCGGTCCGATCGAAGAGAGAACCCGCGAACTTGAGGGCCGAAGCGATATTCGACTGCGTTCCATCCACCGCCGTTTCAGGGGCTTCACCGAGAGACGCCGACGCGCTGAGGGGGTGCTCCAACGAAGGAGCTTTTCCGAAGACGACCGCTCCAATCCGATGCTCTGCCAAGTGCCCGTAATCCCGAGCTGCGAGAGTCCTAGCGAATTGCCAAACTCGCTGTTTTCCATCCATACCCAAGCTATCGGATTGATCGACGACCAATAGAACATCGGTTTCCTTGGTCTCCTGGACCCACTGCATATCGGCGAGAGCCAAGATAAGGCAAGCGCAGACCAAAAGGCGAAACAACGTCGATAGCCACAATCGCTTCTTGTAGAGAAGGAAGCTGATAATAGGAATCAACGGCAGGAGGATCATCAGCCACAGCAAATAAGCATGTTCCGAGGTTTCGAAACGCATGAATAGCTCCGTCGTGGAATATTGGGATGAAAGTATTGTAGCAGGCTTAAGCAGGTATGAGGCTTGAGACGTGAGGCTTGAGGTCAGAGGGGGGGCTAAGCCTGGGCTGTCAAAAAGTGGGTGTTGACATGGGTTTTCGTGCAGCCATTTTTATTCCGCAGCCGGTGTTATCGTCCGACCGGGGCTCGTCCCCGTCGGACGCCGCTTTGGCGTCCTAGAACGCGCT
>CAYMXM010000593.1:0-3397 GCA_964394065.1 uncultured Pirellula sp.
TGTCCCTCGCTTACGCCACGGGTTGTGATTTTCGGGCCTCGCTTACGCGTCGGCGATTCACTCCCCGAGTGGTAGCTGGCACTTCTTTCAAACGTCAAACTTCAAACTTCTTCTTTCCGTGCCTTCCGTGTATTCCGTGGCTCCCCCCTCACCCCCCTGCCCTAGCCTCCCCTCAACCCAAGAACCCCGCGCGAACCAAAACCCGACTTCTCGCTATAATCAAACCCTGCTACCGAAACATCAAATCCTCACCTACTGGAAAGGTCTATCTCCATGTTCAAGCGTCGAAGCTGGGTTGCTCCAAGTCTGATCGCTGCCGTCGTCGCAGCCTCCGTCGGAGGGAAGGGGGGCTACGCCCAGGAATCAGCCCCCGTACCTGAAATCGAAGCGATCACCGCGTCGATGAAGGACTTTGTGACACAAAAAGAAGTCGCAGGGGTTGTAACGATGATCGGGAATTCGAAAGGAATTGCGCATCTCAGCGCTACCGGCCTGTCGGATATCGAAAACAACAAACCGATGACGGCCGACACCCTCTTCTGGATCGCCTCCATGAGCAAACCCGTGACGGGCGTCTGTGTCATGATGATGGTCGAAGAAGGAAAGATCTCTCTCGATGAGCCGATCACAACTTACTTGCCCGAAATGAAAGATCTCAAACTCGAGGATGGCACACCTGCCGTAATCACCGTACGCCACTTGATGACCCACACCTCCGGTATGGCCGAACTCCCCGATCGCCAGTCGTACAAAACCAAAAACCTAAAGGAAGCTGCCGATCTCTACACGAAGGTCAAGGTCCTATTCCCACCAGGATCCAAATGGCAATACAGCCAGACCTCCATCAATACGGCCGCGCGCATCGTGGAGGTCGTTTCCGGGATGACCTTCGATCGGTTCGTCGAAGAGCGACTCTGCAAACCTCTCAAGATGAAAGATACGGCTTTCTATTTGACCGATGCTCAGGTGCAGCGACTTGCTAAGTCTTACGGGCGAACGGAGCAGGGGGGGCTGCAATTGGCGGAGTTGATGATCCTCCCGGGAAAGAAGCCGACCGATCGGGATCGGATCCCTGCCGCGAACGGCGGGCTCTTTTCAACAGCAAATGACTATGCTCGTTTTTGCCGTATGTTGCTCAACGGCGGAGAACTCGACGGAGTACGCATCTTGTCGAAGAAGAGTGCCGAAACCTTCCGCACTCCTTGCATCGGAAATCTCGTGACCGGTTTCACCCCAGGGAATACCTGGGGAATTGGATGTTGCATCGTGAAGGAACCGCAAGGGGTCACCGAAGCGTTATCCCCCGGTTCCTTTGGGCACGGCGGTGCGTACGGGACCCAAGCTTGGTGCGATCCCGTGAAGGATCGGTTCTATATCCTGATGGTCTCGCGATCGAATTTCCCCAACTCGGACAATTCGGAGTTGAGAAGAAAGCTGCAAGAGATCGGAGCGAAGGAACTGAGCAGGGAATAGGTAGCTCTGCTGGGGAGGTAGCCCCCCTGCCCTGCCCTTGAGATATCGGTGGTAAGTGGGAGGATGCGGAGCATCCCTCCATCACAACCCGTGGCGTTAGCGAGGGACTGCGTCGCGAGTGCAGGTGGCCCCTCGTCGGGAATGTCTCAAGCGTCGAGTGGCACTCCCCGAGGCATGAAGGGCGTGCTGCGAAACCGCACATTGGGTGCGTGGTTGCCAGTGCTGTCCTTCCCCCTCTTCAGCCCGGAGGGCGGCACATCTGGATCTCAGCCTCCAGGAAATCCGTATGTGTCGCCCTCCGGGCTAAGAGGATGCGAAGCATCCGATATCCTCTCGGGTGCTCCTCTGCGAAACTCCGCGCTCTCTGCGGTTAAATGGAAGTCCCCTTTTCCTCAAGTCTCATACCTCACCCCGCAAGCCAGGGACGGTGTGTTCCGTGGCCGCTTTGGGTGCGAAGGTGATTGCAATAGAAACGCTGATTGATTCGCTGTTTCGATCTAAGATGGAAGCGGCGACCACTTCACACACCCTACGATTAAGCCTCCCCCTACGCTGTGATCATCGCGCCGTGGGTGACTTGAGTGCCGTCTTCGAGTTGCTCGAGGAAGGTTCCCATCTGACGGAATTTGTCGTAGCGATTCGCTGCAAGTTCGGAGGGGCTGAGCTTGAGAAGTCCATCCAGGGTTTTGGAGAGGTAGCTCTTGAGCCTAGAGGCCATCTCGTGGTGATCCCGATGGGCGCCGCCTAGCGGTTCTTCGATGACATCATCGACAACCCCGAGCTTGGCCAAGTGAGACGACGTGAAGCGAAGCGCGTCGGCAGCTTTGTTCGCAAACTGATGGCTCTTCCACAGAATCCCTGCGCAACCCTCCGGACTGATGACCGAGTACCAAGCGTTTTGGAGCATCGCGATCTTGTTGCCGACTCCGATTCCGAGAGCCCCACCGGACCCCCCTTCCCCGATCACAACACAGATGATCGGAACTCGCAACTGGCTCATCAAGAACATGCTTTCAGCGATCACCTGCGCCTGGCCTCGCTCCTCAGCGCCGATGCCAGGATAGGCTCCGGGGGTATCGACAAAGCAAATGATCGGGAGACCATACTTCTCTGCCATTTTCATCTTCGACATCGCCTTACGATATCCTTCCGGGTGGGCGCATCCGAAATGGCAAGCGGTTCGCTCTTTGTACGTACGTCCCTTCTGATGGCCGACGACCATGACTTTATTCCGACCGAGCTTTGCGAAGCCGGTCAATATCGCTCGATCGTCCCCGTAGAATTTGTCCCCGTGCAGCTCGACGAACTCATCGAAGGCGAGATTGAGATAGTCTTTGGTGTAAGGACGATCCTTGTGCCGGGAGACTTGAACGATCTGCCAAGGAGTTAACTCGGAATAGATTTTCCGAGTCGTCTCCGTCCATTGTCGGCGAAGGGTGTTGATTTGCTGTTCTTCTTCGGGGGTGTGAGATGGGTTTTGTTCGAGTCGACGAAGCTGAATTTCGATATCGAGCATCGGTTGCTCGAATTCGAATCCTGGTGGTGTCGTTTCCATTATGCGGGTTCCTCGCTAGCGCTTTGGGTTTGTGATTCTTGAAATTCTGAGGTTAATTCTGGGCTGTCAAAGGGTTGGCGTTGTGGTGATATCGGTTTGCGCAAGTTTCGTTCTCTAATTCGCTTCTTGTCCGACCGGGGCTCGCCCCCGTCGGACACCGCTTTGTCGCACTAGCAGGCATCACCCCACGCGCACTTTTCCCCGAAGCGGGGCGAGGGGAGCCGTATCAATACCAACTTTTTGACAACCCAGGTTAATCCCCGTCCGGGACTTCGCCGGTAGCGTCGTCGAAGATCGAGGACTCTGGTTTGCGCGGTGGCCTTTTGAAGACCGGAGTGCTGTCGACGATCTTGAGCATTTCGAGCATGG
>CAYMXM010000594.1:0-3381 GCA_964394065.1 uncultured Pirellula sp.
ACACAATACTGACCTGAATCACGCTCGAACAAATTCTGTGCCGAACAGTATTGGGTCAGGCCTCTTTGAATTGAGAGTTCGGCTCGGAGCGAACCAGAAATGAGAACAGAGCGAGGGTGGAAACCGGTAGGTAAACAACCACGGATTGCACGGATGCCACGGATAAGAGGTGAGCGTTCGTTGAACTGCATCTTGCCATGGCTGGTAGTTTGGAGGGTTTTGGAACCTTCCACTTTGGAGTCTACGCATGGCACAATCTCGTTCGGCGGCGCGGTCCGTATTCTGGCAAGAAGTCATCCAGGAGTTTGAGCAGAGCGATCTGTCTTCTACAGAGTTCTGCAAACTCAAAGATCTCTCGTTGCAAACATTCTATCAGTGGCGTCGCAAGCTGCGGCCAGCACCATCTACTCCCCTCGAACCCAAGCAGACGCTGGTTCCGGTTCGGATCGTCTCCGAGGCGTCTGCAGATCGCACTTACGCCATTCAAGTCCTAACCACGACCGGCGTTTCCTTGCGGGTGGATTCAGCCATGCCTCCCTCTCAAATCGCCCAGTTGATTGTCGCGATCGATTCCGCTTCGAGGGGGCCCTCATGATCGTCGTTTCGTCCCAAACTCGTATCTATCTGGCGATCGCTTCGGTCGATATGCGTAAAGGGTTCGATGGGCTGTGCGGCTTGGTGACCGATACGCTCGCGCAAGATCCACTCTCGGGGGCTCTCTTTCTGTTCATCAATCGTCGTCGCGATCGACTCAAGGTTCTTTATTGGGACGGCGATGGACTCGCGATCTGGTATCGACGCTTGGAGCAAGGAACTTTTCAAATCCCGTTGGTCGGTGAAGGAACCGCCTCAGTCGCAATGCAGAGCGAGGAGTTCACAATGCTTCTTCGCGGTATCGATTTTAGTAACGTAACTCGTCGCAAACGGTTCCAGTTAGAGAGCTAGATTTCACCCGATCCCCCCTCGCGTTCGACTCCCCGTGCCGATGCAGTTGAGATCTCGCTGCATCGGCATTTTTCTTGGCAAATCCGCGACATTGCAGAGAACTTTTAGAGCGGTCGTGCGTTTAATAGACATGGACGCAAAGGACCTGTTAATCCAAGAACTTCAAGCGAATCTGCAACGCACAGAACAAACGCTTTCTTGCACCGAAGCCAAGCTGCAAGAGATCTCTTCTCACCACACTGCTGTCCTCGAACAGTTCTCTCAAACGATCGAAGAGAAGGATCACCAAATCGCTCTGTTGGAGCAAAAGATCAAACGCCTTCTGAGCAACGTGCGTGGGTCACGCCAAGAGCGCATCAATCCCGATCAGCTCCTTCTGCTTTCCCTGGAAGAACTCAACATGCTCTCCAAAGAACTAGAGAGCCAAGCGAAAGAGGAAGGGGTCCCACCCTCCTTGGAAAGCGAGAGCCCAAGTGAGATTCCTCAAACACCTAAATCCAAAAAATTGGGACGTCGCAAACTCCCCTCGAATCTTCCGCGTGAAGTACGCCGCTACGAGCTAACTCCCGAAGAGCGCCAATGTCCTTGCTGCGGCGAGGTGCGTCAAGAGATGGGAGTGGAGACAAGCGAACAACTCGAGTTCATTCCTGCCGTATTCAAGGTCGTCGAACACCAACGTGTGAAGTACGCCTGCAAGGCTTGCCAAGAGAACGTGGCGATCGCCGAGAAGCCCCCTCAGCCGATCGAAAAAGGAGTTCCTGCTCCTGGACTGTGCGCGTACGTCACTCTCTCCAAATTCGGTGATCATCTTCCCCTGTATCGGGAAGAAGACATCTTCAATCGCATGGGTTGGGATCTGCGTCGCAGTACGATCTGTGAATGGCTTTGCATTTTAGGCTTGCTCATCGAGCCGTTGGTCCATCGCATGAAGCACTTGATCCTTCAGTCGAAGGTCATCCATACCGACGACACCAAGATCAAGATGCTGGATCTGGGGACATGCAAGGAAGCCAAGTTCTGGCCCTACCAAGGGGATTGGCTCCATCCTTACGTGGTCTTCGACTTTACTCTCGATCGAAAGCGATATGGTCCCAAGAACTTCTTAGAAGGGTATGAAGGTTATCTGCAAGCCGATGCGTATTCGGGGTACGACTGCGTGTACACGCCGGGGCTCGTGAAAGAGGTAGCTTGCTGGATCCATACGCGCCGTTACTGGCATGAGGCGAGAGACTACGATTCGAAACGTGCGAATGTCGCATTGGGCTTCATTGCGCGCTTAACGCAAATCGAATCCCAGCTTCGCGAGTTGTTCCCCAATCGTACCCACCAAGGGGAACGCGACTTCGAGGCGATTGCCAAAGCTCGTCAACAGTACTCGTTACCCATACTCAAGGAGTTCAAAGCCTGGATGGAGGCAGAACTCCATGGAGGACGCATCCTTCCGAAGAGCCTCATCCGAAGTGCTTTCACGTACACGCTCAACCAGTGGGATGCGCTGTGTCGTTATACGGAAGCGGGGTATGTTTCGATGGATAATAACGCGGCCGAAAGACTCGTAAAATTCCCAGCGATCGGAAGACGTAACTACCTCTTTGTTGGTAATGAGCGAGCCGGTCAGAACGCGGGTAACTTCTATTCGTTGATCACGAGTGCAAAGCTCAATGGCGTGGAGCCCTTCGCATGGCTACGTGACGTCTACGAGAGGTTGCCTCAACACCGAAGCGGAGAGGCGTTTCAGCAATCGCAACTCAAGTTGTCCGTGACGAGTACGGAACTGGATAGCCTGTTACCAGATCGTTGGCTAACCGAGCATCCCGAGTGTAAATGGACGATCGATTCGGTGCGCCGAGAAGAACGGAAAAAATCCGAAGCTCGCTATCGCGAACTCCGCAAACGCAAGAAGTCGAAATAAGAGCCACCAAGTCAAGATGCAGTTCAACGAACGCTCACGATAAGAGGGGCGGGTGTGGCCTGATGAAAAGAGATTTTCCCAGGTTTTAAACTCCCCGAAGCCTTAACTGGCATATTCGAGACCGCAAGGCTTCTGGCTCCCCACCGAATTTATTCGGTGGAAGCAGGGATCACCCCTAGGTCGACAAAGGGTGTGCAACTGCTCCCCACCGAGTTTACTCAGTGGAAGCGAGGATCAGCCACTAGGCCACGGTGGCGTCTCAAGGGGGCTTGGCGGGGCTGCCGCCGACGCGAGCTCCAGGTGGGGGCCGTGGGCTCGCATCCGTAGTGAATGATCCCTGTTTCCACCGAGTAAACTCGGTGGGGAACCAAGGCCGTTGCGGTATTGGTGGCTAGTGCTGATCCTCGCTTCCACCGAATAAATTCGGTGGGGAGCTTGTGCATAACAATCCTCTTCTCTCTGCGTCCCCGCGTCTCTGCGACTCCGCGTTTCCTTTCCAGCCCGTTAGACCAGCCCCCACTCTT
>CAYMXM010000595.1:0-3360 GCA_964394065.1 uncultured Pirellula sp.
GCAGCGGCCACTTCACACACCCTACGACTACGAACCCATTCGAAACAGGGAAGTTGTTTCGGGACAGTTTCTAAGGTGCTGCCCCCTCATCCCCAGCCCTTCTCCCCCAATGGGGGCGAAGGGAGCAGATAACTTAAGCGCGGTGCGAACTGATGCCTCAAACCACCTTGTTCGCTATAAAAGTGGCTGCGAATTCCTCAATAGCTCCCGGTCGGCGTTTGGCCGGCGATGACGCTGGGGCTGTTGGGGTTAGAGGTGCCTTGAGCGAGGCGGACGTTGAGCGCGCTGATCCGTTGGTAGAGATCAGGCTGACCGGCGTTGAGGGCGAGGCTTTGTTGGTAGTTTTGAATCGCCTGCATCAACTCCCCGGAGTTCTCTCGCAGCTTCCCTTTGGCAGCCCAAGCGTTCGGGTTGCGAGGATCGATCGAAAGGGCTTCGTCTAGGTACTGCTCCGCGACTTTGGTCTGATTGAATTCCTGGTGGAGTCTCGCCAGTTCCACGCGGGCGTCGGCCAAGGTGGGAACTCGCTGAGACCAGTTCTTAAGAAGAGCAAAAGCTCGGTCCGATCTCCCCGATTCCACCAGGAGGACCGCTAATCCTCGGTGGCAATCGACATGGTTCGGAGAGAGTTCGAGGCATTGGTTGTAAAGAGCTTCCGCCGTCTCCACCATCTTCGCATCTTTGGCGTTGGTGCCGAGACGATGGTAGGTGGAGGCTAGGTTGTAGTAGACGTCAGGATTCGCAGGTTCGGTTTGTTTCGCGAGATGGAAACTCTGCAGGGCTTCGGAATAGCGTCCCTGTTGAAAGAGAGAGACCCCCATCCCGTTGTGTCCGACATTGCTTTTGCAACCTGCAGCTAAGGAGAGATATGCGATCGCTAGCGCCAACATCCATGGGGTAGTTCTAGTCATCTTGATATTCCGTAAGGTGGCACGTCCCTGAGGCACAAGGGGCATGCTGAAAATACCTAACACGTGATATCTGATTACCAGTGCTGTCCCTCGCTTACGCGTCGGGTTGTGATGGCCAGGTTCCCAGTTCGCCCCTTGTTCAAACGACTGGATAACAAATAGAATTCGGGAAAGCAAGAGAAATTGGGTAGGAAGCTTTTGCCGATCGGGTAAAACCTGCCGGGCTGAGAAAGATTGCTTCACTTTCGGACTGGGAACACGAACTTGAGGGGTTCCCGACAAAATGCTGTCATTTCGGTCAGATATTTGAACGAGAAGGCTGATAACCGAAGTGTGAATTTGCATTCACTCCGGCCCGCTCCTCCGTTGGCTGATCGGTTGGTCCCATTTTGTGAAGCCCGCTCCAAACTCGCCTTCGCAAAGATTCGTCCTTGGACGAAGAGAGACCACCCAACTGTCCACTTCCTTAAGCCGGAATACCCCGTTCCATCATCCGTGGAGATTGATTCAATGCGTTCCTTGGCTGCAGCGGCTTTGATAGTCGCGACCTGGGCCTGTCCCCTTTTTGCGACGCCACAAGTCGCCAGTATGTTTTCGTCGACGTCCCATGACTTCGGGACAGTCGCTCGTGCTGCGAAGACCGAGCACCGATTCTATTTCACGAATCCGTACACGACACCAATTCACGTAAGAAGTGTCCGAACCTCGTGCGGCTGCACCACCCCGATTGTCGAAACGCACGATGTAGCTCCAGGAGAGCAAGGAAGCATTTTGGCGAAGTTCAACACGGGGACTCACACCGGGCAGCGAGCCGCGACCCTTACGGTTACGATCGACCGGCCGATGGTCACCGAGATCCAGCTTCATGTGAAGGGATACATCCGAACCGACGTGGTTTTCAATCCCGGGGAAGCCTCCTTTGGCTCGGTCGATCAAGGTACTTCGAAGACTCTGCAAGTTGCTTTAGAGTATGCGGGGCGGCCTGATTGGCAGATCAAGGCGCTGAACACCAGTGAGAGCTTCCTTTCTGCGACCGCAAAGGAAGCATCGCGAGGAAATGGCCGGGTTCGCTACAATCTGGAGATAACCCTCTCCGAGGAGACCCCACCGGGGCCCCTTCAGAGCGAGTTGATCGTCGTGACGAACGACCGAAACCTGACGCGAGTACCGTTGCAGATCAACGCGAACATCGTCGCAGGTTTAACGGTTTCACCTTCTTCTCTTGCGTTAGGGGATGTCCTATCCACCGAGCCGATCAAGCAGTTGGTCCTTCTCAAGGGGCAGAAACCTTTTCATGTCAAGGGAGTCCAAAGCGATGTTCTCGATGTCGAGACGGTGCTGGGAGAGGACCCCAAACTGATGCATCCGATCCAGCTCGTTCTTAAACCGAAGGAAGGGGATTTGGGGAAAGAAATCAAAGGAGTCGTTCGTTTTGAAACCGACATCCCAGACAAACCCCAAATCGAACTCTTGGTCGTCTATCGGCTAAAAGCCCCAGCTCCGGTGGAGACGAAGGAGTAACGGAGTCTGGTTGCGCATCGGTGCGAATGCAAGGTGTTTGGAATGTTTGGCCGACGCGCAGCGAGGCCACGCAATCACAACCCGACGCGTTAGCGAGGGATAGCATGTGCAACCACGCATCCAATCCAAGTTCTTGCAGCACGCCCTTCGTGTGTCTCAGGGGCGTGCCACCCGGCGTCTGAGATATTCTCGACAAGGGCTACGTGCACTCGCGACGCAATCCCTCGCTAACGCGTCGGGTTGTGATGGGGGGACGCTTCGCGTCCCTCCCCAGGCTCTCTTCTTTTCTTCCTCAAGCCTTTAGTCTCAAGCCTTTAGCCTCCTTTTTCCGTGTCTTCTGTGTATTCCGTGGTTCTATTCCCTAGTTCTTCCCCCCACTCCGTTCGTAAAAAACTTGCCAGTCCTCGAAGAACTCCCGAATTCGTCTTGCAGTAGCAAGGCTCCTTTGTACACTACTGCGACTCTGAACTCGCCCCAAGGCGGCTCAGGGGGCGTTCCCAGAACAAATGCCGGTGTAGCTCAGTTGGTAGAGCAGCTGATTTGTAATCAGCTGGTCGGGGGTTCGAGTCCCTTCGCCGGCTTTTTGGGGAAGTCCAAATACAACGCTTGACGCCAATCAAGCCAAAGAAATATCTGGGAGGTTGCCCGAGCGGTTAAAGGGGACGGACTGTAAATCCGTTGGCTATGCCTACGTAGGTTCGAATCCTACACCTCCCATTTTCTATCCCTGCATCCCCGTCGCCTCGAAACTTGTGGCGGTGTTGGTCAAACAGGGGTGGCGAGTTCAGGAAATTTCTGTAGTAATAGCAGTTCTGATTCTCGGCGAAGGCTGAGAGGAAGAATCGCGAGAGACATGCGGGTGTAGCTCAATGGTAGAGCAGCAGCCTTCCAAGCTGAATACGAGGGTTCGATTCCCTTCACCCGCTCT
>CAYMXM010000596.1:0-3356 GCA_964394065.1 uncultured Pirellula sp.
ACGAGCACGAGCACGAGCACGAGCACGAGCACGAGTACGAGTACGAGTACGAAAAGAGGGGAACGCCTTGCTAGGACGCCGCTTTGGCGTTCTAGTAGGCGTTCCTTAGATGCTCTAAGATAAGAGGGATACAGAGCTCACACAGAATCTTGGACTCGTTTGTTTTTTCCCATCTATGCCACTTCGTCTGACTCTTGTATCGATGAGTGGTTTGCGGGTCGGGCATGAGCCACTACTCTTGAAAGGGCTACGGCTCCCCGGATTAGCGAAACGCGCCAATGCGCTCGGGCAACTCCCACCTCTCGGGCTCTTGACGATCGGAGGACTCGCAGATGAACGATGGCATGTCGAACTGATCAGCGATGATGGGCGAGACCCATGCCCCGATACCGTGGAGCGAATACTTGCGACGGCCCCCGATCTCATCGCCTTCTCCTCTCTTACTCCGTCGATCGATCGAGGGATTCAAATCAGTGAATCGCTTCGTGCAAAAAAGAAGACAACGGTGATAGGTGGATTGCACGCGACCGCTTATCCTGACTATTGCTTACCCCATTTCGACGTTGTCGCGTGCGGGGACGGAGAATCAACCTTCCCGCAAATCCTCGACGATTTTCTCGCCAACAACCTCCATCCAATCTATCGAGGAGATGGAAAGTTCCATCTCGATCATGCACCGCTACCACGTTGGGATTTGCTTGGAGAGAGAACGTGAAAGGGAAGCGCAGCGCCAGTAGAACGGAATTCATTCCGTTAACCGCCGTCTCCATTCAAAGCCCCTACCTGCACCGTGAGCCGGCCTCCCCTTCAGGGCCAATAAAGCCCACCACTAGCGGCGATTGGCTCACCGCGCCTCGCTTTATATCTTCGCTCCCCTCGCCCCGCTTCGGGGGGCTTTGAGTCCCCTGAGTGGGAGATCGGCTCACCGCACGGGTAGGGGCTTTGAATGGAAGCGTTGTTTAACGAAATGAATTCCGTTCTACAATCGACGTTCCGTCGGGATCTTATTAAACTCTCAGACAGGAATGAACAAGGAGAGGGTGATGTTTGGACGGAATAGAAAAAAGATTGTTCCGATCGAATCGGAAGGGGGCGAACAACGGGAGGGTTCCGACGAGGGGAGTGAAGGTGCGATCTCCCTCGAAGATCTTGGGAACGCTTATGCGAAAGCGGTCGAGTCGATCTCTCCATCCGAGCCGCTGAGCGTCTATTCTCCCGTCGAGAACGACACCGAGCCAAACAACTCGCAAGATTCACTCCTTGAAGAAGAGACGCTCGATGCACCGGAGGTGGGAGATGCCGACCATGTTCCCATCTCCACCGAATCGGTTCTCGAAGCAATCCTCTTCTTAGGGACCTCCGATAGCAAACCGATCGACGGAGACAAACTGCAAGCCCTTTTCCGAAACGTCCCGTTGGAAGAAATTGACGAAGGAGTTGCGAGGCTCAATCGGAAGTACCGGTCGGACAGTCGCCCCTTTGAGATCGTCCAGGAGAAAGGTGGCTACCGGATGCAGTTGATTGGGGAAATGGGATTCGTACGGGACCGTTTCTACGGGAAGGTCAAAGAAGTTCAACTTCCCCAAGCCGCCATCGATTGTCTGGCTCTCGTCGCGTATCAACCTGGGATTACACGCGAAGAGGTCGAGCATCTTTGGGGACAGCCACCCAGTGGTACGTTAAATATGCTTGTCCGCAAAGGATTGCTCCATGTCGAGAAGGTCGACGGGAAGTTATCCTACTTTACGACTGAACGGTTTTTGGAGATCGTCGGGATCGAGTCGGTAGAGGACTTGCCGCGCGAGGATTTGTAGAGGGGGGAGATTTGTAAAGGGAACATGCGAGTACTTCACATTATCACGAGGATGATCGTCGGTGGCGCGCAGGAGAATACCCTTTTCAACTGTCTCGACTTGATCCATCATCACGGTGATTCGGTCCGCCTCGTAACGGGGTTTTCGCTCGGCGCCGAAGGAGAACTCCTTGCCCAATCGGACACCGAAGGGCTCGACATTGAGTTTATTCCTTCTTTGATCCGCTCCATTCATCCCAAGCATGATTGGGTAGCTTACCGAGAGTTGATTCGAACGATTCGAAGCTGGAAACCGGACGTCGTTCATACACATAGCGCGAAAGGTGGTCTTCTCGGGCGCGCCGCGGCTTGGAAGTGTCGCGTTCCGTGCGTCGTCCATACCGTCCACGGGGCGCCGTTTCATCCCTATCAGAATAGGTTCAGTAGACATTTCTTTATTGCCTGCGAACGTTGGGCAGCTCGCCGATGCCACCATTTGATTTCGGTAGCCGATGCGATGACGCAGCTCATGGTGGATGCGAGGGTAGCGCCCGCTGAGAAGTTTACGACGATCTACAGCGGGATGAACGTCGAGCCTTTTTTGGAAAGTGAAGTTCATCGGGAAGCCACGCGTCGAGAGCTCGGGTTGGCGGATGATGATATTCTTTTCGGAAAGATTGCGAGACTCTTTCATCTCAAAGGGCACGAGTTCGTGATCGATGCGGCGAAGCGGGTTGTGGAACGGATTCCCAACGCGAAGTTCTTATTCGTAGGAGATGGGATCCTCAAAGAGGAGCTGGAGAGACGGATAGAATCGCTTGGATTGATGAACCGATTTTTGTTTACCGGATTGGTTCCTCCGAGGGAGATACCGAAGCTTATCAGCGCCATGGATGTTCTCGTACATGCTTCCCTCCGGGAGGGTTTGGCTCGAGCGCTACCTCAAGGGTTGATAGCAGGGAAGCCGGTCATCAGCTTTGACGTCGATGGAGCAAGAGAAGTCGTTCTCGACGGGAGTACAGGATGTTTGATCCCTCCATGCGATGTCGGGAAGCTAGCCGAGGGAATGATCGAGCTAGGGGAATCCTCGGAGAAGCGACAACGATACGGCGCTGAGGGGCGTGCTCGGTTTACAGATCAGTTTCGGCATCAACAGATGACGAAGGAGATTCGGGCGCTGTATGAACGGGTGTTAGGTGGTAGGGAAACGACCACGAATCGAACGAATCTTACAATCAGGTTTGAGGGGTGAGGCTTGAAAATCACAACCCGTGGTGTAAGCGAGGGACAGCGATGGCAACCAAGCATCCATCCCAGGTCTCACAGCACGCCCTTCGTGCCTCAGGGACGTGCCACCCAACTCTGAGATATTCCCGACACCTGAGCTATTCCCGACAAGGGCTACGTGCACTCGCGACGCAGTCCCTCGCTTACGCCACGGGTTGTGTTGGGGGCCAAATATTGGTGGCGCCATTTTAGGGGCGAAACTCTGACGAAGTTTTATCTGTCACCCAGGTAGGGATTGTCCCAACAGGAATCGGTTTCCTCTTAGCCCGGAGCGACG
>CAYMXM010000597.1:0-3347 GCA_964394065.1 uncultured Pirellula sp.
CCACGGGTTGTGATGGAGGGGACGCTTCGCGTCCACCCCCTTACCACCGATGCGTCAGGCCACTCTATGACTCTTGCCTGTTCGTTTTCCGTGTATTCCGTGGTCCTGTTCACAAAATCCCCTTCAACACGACCAGCAACGCATCGATCTGACTGTCGGTACCGACGCTGATCCGGAGCCCATCGCGCCACTGCGGGTAGTTCATGTAACGAACGAGGATCCCATTCTTCTTCAACGCTTCGTAGATCGGCTGTAAGGGGCGATCCTCGCGGGTTGCCCAGACAAAATTGGCATGCGAATCGAGGACGTCGAAACCAAGTTCCCGGAGGGATATCGTCATCCGTTCCCGAGTTTTCAAAATCTTCCCACGGTTTTCCTTGAGCCAACCTTGGTCGGAGATTGCAGCGGTCGCACCGGCCAAGGAGAGCATATCGGTGTTGTAGGAATCCTTCACCTTCCGAAGGGTAGAAACGATCTCGGGATGAGCGACGAGAAACCCAAACCGCAATCCCGCCAATGCATAGGACTTGCTGAGGGTGCGTGTGACGATGATCTTGGGATTCTTTGCGATCAAGCGGATTGCGCTTTCAGGAGCGAAATCGACGTAGGCTTCGTCGATCACCACCGGGCAATTCACTTTGTCCGCCAAATCCAAAATCGCATCGTGGCTAACCATCGTTCCCGTAGGGCTATTCGGATTGGGAAGATAGATGAGCTTCACCCGGTCATCCGCCTTCGAAAAAGCGGACGTCAGTTGGAAATTGGGGTCGAAGGGGACCTCTTCAAAGTGGGCTCCTTGCAGTTCCGCCAAGGTCCGGTAGAGGATGTAGCTCGGATAGGGGAGACGCAATCCCTCTCCCCGACCGACAAAGGCTCGGGTGAGAATCGTCAAGCAATCGTCACTTCCGTTGCCGCAAAGAATCATGTCGGGATCGACCCCCAAAACCTCGCCGGCCGCGATTCGAAACGCCGTCCCTAACGGGTCCGGGTATCGTTCCAATCTTCCTGCCGCTTCGGAGATCGCTTCAACCACTCGGGGGGAAGGTGGATACGGATTCTCGTTCGTATTGAGCTTGATCACCTTCCCCGTTTGGGGCTGTTCCCCCGGGGTATAGGGGCTCATTTCACAAATCTCAGGACGGAACATCGACGCAAGTTGGTCAGCGATCGGAGAAAATGAAGTATTCACAAGGATGGTATCGGCGTTTCTCGCCAAGTGGGTTGGAAAGATTGGTTGCGGTAGGGGTAGTTTTAAGAACGTGGCACGGGCGTCTCGCCCGAAGCTCAATTGCTAGATCTACCATGAACCCCTCTCACAGGCAACTCATGAAGCCACCCCGCCCCGTGGTTAGCGAGGCCCGCAAATCACAACCCGTGGCGTAAGCGAGGGACGTAAAAGTGGCCTTTCGTTGGAGACGTCTCAATTGGGTGGCACGCTCAGAGTTGGGTGGCACGCTCAGAGCGCAGCGATGGGCGTGCTAAAGTAAGGAATTAGCTTTAGCGTCCTAGCGCGCTGCGTTTTAGAGTTCTGCTCCCCTCGCCCCTTTTAGGGGAGAGGGGCTGGGGGTGAGGGGTAGAAGTGCGAGAAATAAAGACCGCTCCTACTGGCTAGTGCACCGATTCTGGCTTCCACCGAATCAATTCGGTAGGGAGCGGATTTCTAAAGAGCGACGCTGTCCCTCGCTTACGCCACGGGTTGTGATGGGAGGGGGCGCGCTTCCCGTCCCCCCTTCTACCGTTGAATCCAATTCTCGCGAACACCGACCGGTTGTGCCATAAGAGCTGGTTGCCAATCGGGATCTTGCAACGACCTTTCTGGGCTATTCAAGTGAGCGAACGACAAGTCCAGCATCGATTGCAACCGCTGGACCTCGGCGCTAGAAGCATACTTCTCCCGAACTTTTCCGAGGGTAAGACGGGCCGCAACCAGTTCACCGATCCGGTGTTGTGCATGGACGATTTGCAAATGTTGGTCGATCTTCTCGATCGGCAAACGTTCCGATGCCTTGACGAGCGCCTCGGCCGCCTCGTCATGCCGATTGAGATCCGCCAGAGCTAGCCCCCGGTTCAAGAGGGCTTCTGGTTCGTGCATCGCGGTCTCTCGGATATCGACCATCCGATCCAAGACAGCCAAGGCTCGTTGGGGCTTTCCCACATTCCTATAGACCTGGGCCAACGCGAGCTGGACCTGCGGATAATCGGGCTGGACTAGCAAGGCGTGCTGATAACATTCCATCGCAATATGCCACTCCTTGACTGCGACATGGGTATGTCCCAAAAGCGCCCAAGCTCCCGCATGTCGACGGCGCGTCGCGAGTATCGCTTCGGCGTGCTCCCGAGCTTTCGCGTAGTTCCCGACTTCCAAGTACATCTCCCCTAAACGTATTTCGTAGTCGGGATTGCTTCGGGCGGAGCGAACGGAAAGGCGAAGGGCCTCCTCCATATGCTCGATGGCAGCGTGCCGTTCTCCTCGCTCCCACAACGTCGCTGCATACCCCCAATGAGCTCGATCGTCGAGTTCGGAGTGTTTTAAGGCTTCGGAAAAAAGAAGCTCGGCATCTTGATACCGCTGCCGCTCGATCGCGTCGGTTCCTCGAAGAGAGAGTTGCCTAGCATGATTGAGGGGTTGATTGATCCCTCGATCGCGAAGGGTTCGACAGCCACCAGAAAAACCGGTGAGGCATAACGCTAGAAACAAAAAAACGTGCGCACCGGAAGCCCCCCACTCGATTGCAAGGTGGTAGCCCATTCCCCCCTTTAGTAGTTGCCGTTCCGATCGTTTCAAAAAGCGGATTCCGTTCCTCAGATGAAAAAGGTGCTCTCGGAAAGAACCACATGTAGCAAGAAAACGCTCCAGGAATCAAGCACAGCCGGGAGGAATGGGTAGATTAGGGTGTGTAGGTAGAGGGCGGTGCGTCGGAAGTAGGGTGCCCTAACGCATCGGTGGTAAGGGGTTGACGCGAAGCGTCCCCCCATCACAACCCGTGGCGTAAGCGAGGGACAGCGTCGCGAGTTCACGTGGCCCTTGTCGGGAATACTTCAAGCGCCGGGTGGCAGGTCTCTGAGGCACGAAGGGCGTGTTGTAGGACCTCGTATTGGAGACCTGGTTGTCAGTGCTGTCCCTCGCTAACGCGTCGGGTTGTGATTGTTTGGCCTCCCTTACGCGTCGGCCGAACATCCCAGGTACATTGACATCGCCACGTACGCCTGGTGTGTTCCGTGGTCGCTTGATAAGGGAAGGTGGTTGCAATGGGAGAGTTTTCCGGTGATGCGAACCATATTTGGGATGGTAACGACGCCCACTTCGCACGGGGGATTTCGGAGATTACTTGTGAGAAAAAGGGGGG
>CAYMXM010000598.1:0-3344 GCA_964394065.1 uncultured Pirellula sp.
AGAAGTCCTCCACGCCCATCGCTTCGCTCTGAGCGTGCCACCCTTGCACTGGTCCCTTACCACCGATGCGTCAGCCCCCCCCTTTTTCTACACCGCTCCACTCCTAAAACTGTGCTAAAGTTATCCAAGTCACTTTCGATGCGAATCTGAAAAAGGAGTCAGGATCATGCACTCAGAGATCGCCCAGTTTTTGCGTTTCCTTGATGTCGAGCGAAACGCCTCCGATCTCACGATCAAGTCCTATCGAGAAGACTTAATCGATTTAGCCGATTTTCTCTCCGACGATGGTGCCAAGAGGGTGAAGCCTTCGGAAGTAACCCCGGTCGATCTACGTGGATACGTCGCTGCGTTGCACGACGCGGGATACGCCAGAACCAGCATCGCGCGCAAGCTCGCCTCCTTGCGCAGCTTCTACAAATTCGCAATGCGGCAAGGATTTGCAGATAGCAATCCCGCTCAGCCTCTTCGCAATCCCCGCGGTCAACGTAAACTTCCCCATTTCTTAACCGCCGACGAAATCGAGCTACTCCTCAACGCCCCTAGCGAGTCGGACACGCTGGGGAAACGGGATCGCGCGATCTTGGAAACGATGTACAGCGCGGGCCTGCGGGTGAGCGAGGTCGTCGGGATGAATGATCGCGATATCGACTTCTCCGAAGGAGTCGTTCGCGTTCGAGGAAAAGGGAGGAAGGAACGGTTTGGGGCAATCGGAAATTTCGCCGCCAAGGCGTTGAAGGTTTACTTCTCCTGCCGAGAGCGATCCAAGAAGATCGATCCCGCCGCAAAGGAACAACCGACGTTCGTAAACAAATTCGGTGATCGCCTGACGACGCGAAGCGTAGCTAGAATGCTAGAGAAGTACATCAAAGAGTCTGAGCTCGACACCCGGACGACTCCGCACACCCTGCGCCACAGCTTCGCAACCCATCTCCTCGACCGAGGAGCTGATATCCGAAGCGTCCAGGAAATGTTAGGGCACAAAAGCCTCGGCACAACCCAGATCTACACCCACGTCAGCACTGCCAACATCCGCCAAGCCTACCAAAAAGCCCACCCCAGAGCGAAGACGAGGAGTAAGCCTTGAGGAGTAAGCCTTGAGGTGTAAGCCTTGAGGAAGAGGGGAGTCTTTTTACGTGGCCGGGGGGTGGGCTGGCGCATCGGTGGTAAGAAGGTGGACGCGAAGCGTCCACCCATCACAACCCGAAGCGTTAGCGAGGGATAGCGTCGCAAGTGCACGTTGTGTCTTGTCGGGATTATCTCAGGCGTCGGGTGGCACGTCCCTGAGGCACGAAGGGCGTGCTGCGCGACCTTGGGTTGGATGCCTGGTTGCCAGCGCTATCCCTCGCTTACGCCACGGGTTGTGATTTTCGGGCCTCGCTTACGCTTCGGCCAAACTACCCAAACACTTTATATTCGCGCCGATGCGTCAGGCCTACCCGGGGCTACCTTTCCTTGACCTACGGTAAAGGCTATGGCCGAAGCCTTCTTCTTCCTCACCCTCAAGTATGCTTCGTGATTAATTCCCGCGCTCTACTTCAGCATTCCCACGCCTTACTGCCTTGTTTTTGTGCAGTTATTCCAGGTGGCCGCTGACGGGTGGAATATTTTCACATTTTTTGGGCAATAAAAATGCTCGCAAAAGCGTAAACGGCAGTTTACGCACCCTTGAACGGTCCCTATTTTGCATTCAGGCATGGGATGACACGGGTTGCGTAATCTCTCCGCAACCGCGCCAATGAACGCACCATGAGAGACGATTTTTCAGTTCCAGGCGGAGTTTTGAGTAAATGGTTAAGGTATTTTGGAGTCTTTTGATAGGCACGAGCCTATTGTTTGCCGGGGTTTGTCTCGCGCAGGAAGCAACCGAAGGTGCTGCGGCGCCGGAGGGGGCAACGACCGAAGTGGTCGCGGTCGCCGAGACGGTCGAAGCGGTAGCTTCGACGATCGATACGGGGGATCAAGCATGGGTATTGGCGAGTTGCGCATTCGTCCTTCTCATGACCCCGGGTCTTGCATTTTTCTATGGTGGATTGGTCGGCCGGAAGAACGTCTTGAGCGTTCTGATGCAGTGCTTCATGTGCATGTGCCTTATTACTCTTCTCTGGACGATTTGCGGTTACAGCATCGCGTTCTCTGGAGATGAATTGGGGGGGGGCTTCTCAGGAAACCCACTCACCCACTTTATGCTGAATGGAGTCTCGGAATCCAAGGGGCTCGGTGGAACCGGAACGATCAGTGAACAAACGTTCATGGTTTTCCAAATGATGTTTGCGATCATCACCCCCGCGTTGATCGTCGGGGCTTTTGCGGAACGAATGAAGTTCATTTCGTTTTTGATCTTCACCGGAATATGGTCCCTCGTCGTCTATGCTCCGATCGCCCACTGGGTTTGGTTCGGCCCACAGCATCCACTTTTCGGTCTCGGTGCATTTGATGACAACGCTATTCCCGTCGGTGCCCTCGACTTCGCCGGCGGAACCGTGGTTCACATCAACGCTGGGGTTGCTGCGCTCGTCGCATGTATCGTCATCGGTCCACGCCGCGGTTATCCCGCTCAGCTCACGCCACCTCACAACCTTCCTTTCGCCGTTCTCGGAGCAGGGCTTCTTTGGTTTGGTTGGTTCGGTTTCAACGGTGGGTCGGCACTTGGAGCCGGTGAGCAAGGAGTTCGAGCTTTCGTAACGACCCAGATTGCGACTGCAGCGGCTGGTTTCACTTGGTCTATTATCGAGCTCGTTCGAAATGGGCGAGCGACCGCTCTCGGTATGGTCACCGGATGCGTTGCAGGGATGGTCGCGATCACCCCTGCTGCTGGATTTGTGAGTCCAGGCTCGGCGATGGTCATCGGTGCAGGTGGAACGATCATTAGCTATATCTTCGTCGCCTTCGTGAAGCCAGCACTCCGTTACGACGACTCGCTCGACGTTTTCGGCGTTCACGGGATGGCAGGGGTTTGGGGAGCGATTGCAACAGGGATATTTGCCCTCCAACCTTACGGTGTCGGGAACGCGGGTGGTTTGATCTACGGGAATGGCGAGCAAGTCTTCCTGCAAGTCAAAGCGGTCGTCGTCACGATCATCTACTCGGGAGTTGTCTCGTTCATCCTTCTCAAACTGATCGACTTCACGATCGGATTGCGATGCACGGAAGACTCCGAAAAGATGGGTCTCGACCTCAGCGACCACGCCGAAACCGCTTACACAGTTTCGTAAGGTTCTCGCTGAAAGAGCGGCGCCCGGAGGCAGTACATTCTTGCCGCAAGCTTTTCGTCCGATCGGGGCTTGCCCCCGTCGGACAACAAGCGCCCAATTCCCCCAGGGAAAAATGCTTCACAGCGTTGCCTA
>CAYMXM010000599.1:0-3327 GCA_964394065.1 uncultured Pirellula sp.
ACCTCCGCGTCCCCTGCGGTTAAAAAGGAATAAATCCGGACACTCAAAATTTCGTCTCAACACCAAATTGTTGACAGCCCAGGGAAGAGCCCATTCGTAAGATTCGTTCGATTCGTGGTTAATTCCCCCTGTTTTCCCTGAAGTCTGAAACCTGAAGTCTGAAGCCTGCTAATCACCTTACGATTCGATCACGAGTATTTGCATGTTTGCACCTCGGAGCACTCCTTTGGAATCTCTTTGACGCAATTGCAAACGGACGGGGCCATTCCCGAGTTGAGTCCTGTCGACTTCGAAAGCCGTTGCTCCTTTTGGAATAGCGCGATAGAGTTCGTTGCCATTCCACAGTTCGAGTTCTTGCGCCGGGTCGAATCCATGGGCTTCAAAACTTACCGAAGTCCCCTTTCCGAGGGGTAGAGTGGCTGGGCATGACCAAGAAAGTTTGGGAAGGGTGTCGGTGGCGACTTCTCCATCATCGACGTAGAACCAGCAGGAGCGTTCAAAGCAATGTTGGTAGGGGCGTGCCGATTTTGCGATAACACGAAAGTCATGCCAGCCCGAAGGAACGGTCGACAGCCCGATTTGGATCTGCTCTTCGTAGAGAACCTCTTGAAGAAAAACACCGTCGAGGGTGAAGGTTAACGTATCGATCGGGGAGGCCCCCTCGGGTTGTTGGAATTGAATCTTGATCGATTCCTTGTTGGACGCCACCTTGGGAAGGCCGGTTATCTCAAATCGAGGTGGAGTCGCAAACGGTTGGCAAAGAGGATCTCCGACGATGAGCAATTGGTAGGGACAGAGGACGTTCCCGTAAAAGGCTTCCGCTGCCGTAAGTCCCTCGGTATAGGCATCCTGAATGAGTGGGTTGGGAAACTTGTTAATGATGGAGTAGGGTTCGTAGACGGCACCGCTGCTAACTGCAGCACCGTTTCGGATGAACTCCGTCAATTTGGTCTGCCCAGGATCCGTCATCGCTCCTCCCAAGCTTGTCAGATTATCGGAGATCGCACCGGGCATGATTTCAATAGTACTCCTGGCGAGGTCGAAATTGGGTGTTCCGATCATTAGCCCCGCGCACTTCTCATGTTTGGCAGGAAAGACCGATTCGATCACGCGCGCTTCGAAACCCTTCATGCGCAGTCGCTCAATGGCGAGAGAGAAATAGGGAGCGCGAGTTGTCGTCCTTACATCTTCGGTTCGAGAAAAGAGAAAGGTTCCTTCGATCGATTCAAAGTCCGCCTTCGCGCTTCGGTGAAGCCCGTCGATCACTTCGAATCGAGTAATCCCAAAATCGCGTGCGACCCCGAGGACCATGGAAAGAAAGTAATTCGTGCCGAAGCGTGGATCGTTTATAGGCAGGTAGTTCGGTGCGTAGCGTTGACGCGCATCGAATCCACGGAACGGTAAATAATCAAAAGGTTGATCTTTGCAAAGGCGAAGAATCCGCTTCATTTTGGTATCCTCTTGAAGGGATACGAAGAGAGGATCCTTTTCGAGTTTGCCGCGATACTCCCACCCCCCCAAGGCTGCTTGTTCAAGTCGATCGAGCGCTTGGCCGGAGTCCCCTTGTTTCATCCAGAGTTGTGCCGCGGTAACGTACATGGGGGGACGAAGCTCGCGTGGGAGTTTTAGCAATTCTTGGTCGACGATTGCTGCCCCCTCTCCGAACTTTTCCTCCTGTACTTTCGCGATGAGGGTCTGCATCACCTCGGGAGAGGGGATCAAGGGTTTGAGAAGAGACTCCCCTGGGCGCGAAGCGTATCCGTTGGCTTCGAATCCGATGTATCCGGGTGAGGCCGAGAGAACTTGTCGGTAGAAAAATGTCAGTCCATTGATCGAAGCGACGGGGGTAAGGTATTCCGACCGATTCGGGATATCTTTCAGATCTTCGGCAATGTCGATGGAGGTGGGAAAATCGGTCGAGTACGCGATCCCTTGAACGAGTCCCGTGATTCTTCGTCGTTGGATCTGTTCGAGGATCGGTTTCAGGATCAATTCTCGGAACTGCTCCACGGAGATTCGATCTTGGTCGGGAATCCCGTCCAGAACGACGACATTGTTGGATGGGATATCCCGAATCGCACAGAAATGGTTCGCGACAGTCCGAGAGGAAACCGACTTCCCGTTGACGGCGACCACCCAATGGCTACTACTAGCCCCTCCGAAGGCTACCGCTGGAAATCCCCCCAACGCCATTGCCGTCGCAATCCCTATCACCCAAAAAATCCACCTGGAGATGTTGGATCGGAAGGGGGCAACGGCGTGAAATGGCAGAGAAAACCGGAACCATCCACGAAAGTTATGGGTCTTCACTCCTAGCCCCTTCAAAAATCTGGCGACGTTGGTACCATGCTGCCTACTTCGGTTTGAGAGCGTAGCTCAGTCGGTAGAGCAAAGGACTTTTAATCCTTGGGTCGAGAGTTCGAGTCTCTCCGCTCTCATTACCTTCAAAGCCTAGAAAACCTCTGTTTTCTAGGCTTTTTTCTTTGGCAGTATGCTGTTTTTCCATTGGTGGTACACCATTTTACCATCCAGAACGTGCCATGTGCGGTTTGTCGAAAAACGGCATGAAAAGGGGAACCCCTCCAGTCGTAGGGTGACCTGACGCATCGGTGGTAAGAAGGAGGTCGCGAAGCTTCCCCCATCACAACCCGTGGCGTCAGCGAGGGACTGCGTCGCGAGTGTACGTGGCCTTTGTCGGGAATACTTCAGGTGTCGGGTGGCACGTCTTTGAGGCACGAAGGGCGTTCTGTGAGATTGGATACGTGGTTGCCAGTGCTGTCCCTCGCTAACGCGTCGGGTTGTGATTTTCGGGCCTCGCTTACGACGCGTAGGCCAAGTACCTTCATCCTCAAGCCTCACCCCTCAAACCTGATTCGTAGGATTCGTGAGATTTGTGGTGACTCCACTTGACTCCTAACCGCTCCCACCTACTCCTTCAGCAACTCCGCTATCCGTTCGTCGATCTTGTCGACCGGTTCACAGTTCTCGATGCCGTCGGGGGTGCCGGCGAAGTTGTAACGCAATTCTCCTTTTCGGTCGTAGAGCTTGTAGAAGGGAACTTCTCCAGGGATCTCAAAAGCCTCGACGAACTGAGCGCCTGCACCATATTCCGTCAGTAGATTGTCGAACAGAGCTTTCTTCTCCGAAAGAAACTGCTGCACACTCTCCTGTTCACTCGGTTCGTTCATGCTGACCGAGACGACGGCAAGCCCTTCGTCTCGGTGCTTCTCACTCAGCGACACCGTGTGCGGGAATTGCTGTACACATGGCCCGCACCATGTCGCCCAAAAATCGACCAACACGACCTTGCCACGATTCTCTTCCAAC
>CAYMXM010000600.1:0-3314 GCA_964394065.1 uncultured Pirellula sp.
GGGGACGCTCTTATCCATAGCGGCTTTTTCCGGTTCCGGGGACTGCTTCTCCGATGACGGAGCAGGTGTGGCCGAGGGATTGCACCAGGGTTTGAACTGTTTCGGCGTAGTAGGGGCTGACAGCGAGAACTAGACCGAGCCCCATGTTGAAGACGTGTTCCATCTCCTTTTGCTCGATTCCCCCCAGCTCTTGAAGCCATTGGAACACCGGGAGCGTCTCCCAAGTTCCTCGCTGAAAGACGAGGTCGACCGTGGCAGGAAGGATCCGTTCGGTGTTTTCCAAAAGCCCACCGCCGGTGATATGGCCGATGCCGTGAACGACCGACTTGACCTTGTAGCGACTGAGGACGGCTCGAACCACTCGGCTATAGATAAGGGTCGGGACGAGGAGGGCTTCCCCGACCGTCGTTCCCAACTCGGGAACGTAGGAATCGATATCGAGCCCCGCTTTATCGAAGACGACTTTGCGCACCAAGCTAAAACCGTTGCTGTGCAACCCGGAAGAGCCTATCCCGAGGAGTACATCCCCGGGGGTGATCCCTTGACCGCTGATCAATTTTTTCTTGTCGACGACACCGACGCAAAAACCGGCCAGATCGTACATGTCGTCATGGTAGTGGCTCGGCATAATCGCCGTTTCTCCACCGAGCAAGCTACATTCGGCCGCGATGCAACCGTCGGAGATTCCACGGACAATCGCCTCGAGCATCGGGGGGTTATCCTTCCCCATCGCGACATAATCGAGAAAGAAAAGTGGCTCCGCCCCCGTGCAAAGGACGTCGTTGACACACATCGCGACGAGATCGATCCCGACCGTATCGTGCTTTCCGACCCGCTGCGCGACCTGCAGTTTGGTTCCGACCCCATCGGTTCCGGAGACGAGAATCGGTTCTTCGTAGTTGCGAGCGAAGAGGGATTTCGTGAAGTCTAAGGCGAAGAGTCCGGCGAATCCTCCGTCGTTTCGGACCACTCGCGGGGTGAAGGTACGGTGCATCAGGGAAGGAAGCTTTGCCATCGCTTCTTCGTAGAGCTCGAGATCCACTCCGCTGTCTTTGTAAGTCGTTGCCATCGTCGAGTCTAAGCTTGCCTGGGGGATACCCGTAGGAGAATAGGTTGAAGAGGGAGCATTATGGACTTTTTTCCTGTTTCGTGAAGCCGAGACGACGTATAGCCGATTTGCCCTCGATCGCCTAAACTGGCCCCTCGGTTATGGCTAGGTCGGATGGGACGTTCGATTGCCCAATGGTCTAAGCCGCATTAGACATTCTACTTCCCGAACCTATTTAGCGAGTTTCCCGTGGCATCCTACAAAACCAGCGACCTCCGAAAGGGGCTCAAAATCCAAATCGACGGCGAGCCCTACCTCCTCACCGAAGTGAACTTCGTCAAGCCGGGAAAGGGGAACGCCCTTTACAAGTGCAAGATGAAGAATTTGATCCGAGGGACGGTCCTCGATCGAACCCTCAAGGGTGGGGACGAACTCGAAGCGGCTGACGTCGAGGAAATCGATGCGCAGTTCCTATACAACCAAAGCGATACGTTTGTCTTTATGGACAACGTTTCCTTCGAACAGTACGAGCTAACGGCAGCCCAAGTGGACGACAACTGGAAGTACCTCAAGGAGGGGATGCCGATCGCAATGGTCCTCTACAACGGAAACCCGATCACGATTTCTCCACCTTCCCACGTCACCCTCAAAGTTCTCGAGACCGAACCAGGTGTGAAGGGGGACACGGCGACCAACGTGACCAAACCGGCCAAGGTGGAGACGGGGGGAGAGTTTCAGGTTCCCGGATTCATCAAGGAAGGGAACGTCATCAAGATCGACACTCGGACCGGGGAATATGTCGAGCGCGTGAGCATGGAATAGTTGTTCGTGCGTGGCCGGGGGACGCGAAGCGTCCCCCATCACAACCCATGGCGTAAGCGAGGGACAGCGTCGCGAGTGCACGTAGACCTTGTCGGGAATATCTCAGGCGTTGGGTGGCACGTCCCTGAGGAACGAAGGGCGTGATGTTTTGAGGCTATTCCCAATGTTCCGAGAAGTCCTCCACGCCCATCGCTTCGCTCTGAGCGTGCCACCCTTGCACTGGTTGCCACCCTTGCACTGGTCCTTTACCACCGATGGTCAGCCCAGCCTATCCGGTGTGTTGCGCGGTCAGGGGGATGAGATAGTTGTGGGGAGAAGGTGGGGAGGGGCCTTTTCAATGGAGATTCCCCTTTGGGAGGCGGACCGCTTCACACACCCTACTTCTTCGCGGCGAGGGAGTATTCTCGGCGGTTGTGACCTAGTTGTCGCGCGGCGACTTGGGAGTAACCCCAGCTTCGAACGCGTTCGAGATGTTCGGGAATTCGCTTTGCGTGTTCCCAGTCAGAGAGTTTGATCGTCAGGAGGAGCCCTTGGAACTTCGAAGTGGGGTAGGTGACGATTGCTTCGATTGTGTCCAGCGTGTAGTTCGGGGCCACATTGGCATCGCACACGAGGAACTTGAATGGGGAAAACTCGCGCCGTTTGACTTGGATGGAGCGAGAACGCCAGTGGGTGAAGGAGGGGTGGTCCGCGATTCGTTCATCCATGTCTGCCGGGTCGACACCGGTGACTTTCGCTCCTAGATCGAGTAGGAGTTGGCAAGCGCCACCCGGTGAAGAACCGATTTCGACGACTCGATCTCCTGCTCGGATCGGCATTTCACTCCATCGGATCGCTTCCGCGAGTTTTAGGTACGCTCGGCTGATCATGTCTTGAGGGATAGGAGGGGCGAAGACACTTCCTGCCCAGCCGTCGGGAATCGTTTGCACGGGCCTCGCGGTGACCCACCAGCGATTGGGTTCGTCGATGATCAGTTCGAGGAGTTTCGTTTCCGCAGGGGCGAGGTGGTCGCAAGAGGCGGTACGGGTGTCACCTCGGTCGACAAGAAATCGGTTGAGATGTTCGGTAATGAAGGTCGCAAGAGCGGACCGCCCAGGTTCGAAGCCGTTCCAACCGGGTTGGGCAATGTCCCGTTGCCATACGTGGCAGTGGTCCCAGTCCAGGCTCGAGTAGGAATCAAGGATCTGCGTGAGGAGTTGGGTTGCATCGGTTCCTTCGAAGCGTTGCAGGACGTGCCCGCGAGAGCGGACGAGAGGGTGCTCGGGGAGGGAGCGAGACCAGGGGGGAGTGGAGAGCTGCGATTTGAGGGTGATGAGTCCCTTCTGCGAGTAGGCCAAACGGTAAGGGCCAGCAGGTTCGCAAAGCAATTCCTTCAGGATTTTTTCAGCGCCATGTTGGCAGGAAACATAGACAAATGGGCTGTTGATGGGTTGGTTCATGCAAG
>CAYMXM010000601.1:0-3289 GCA_964394065.1 uncultured Pirellula sp.
GTTGGTGCTGAGAGCCTCTCGCTACCAGCGGGGGCTTGGGTGGCCCTGAGTTGGGAGTTTGCAATGCGTGCATTGGGGGCAGGAGCTGGAGACGTTGTTTAACGGAATAAATTCCGTTCTACTTTTTTCCGAGGGAGCGTTTGGCTTCGAAGAATTGGGTGAGCATGCGACCGCATTGGTCGGCGAGGACGCCTCCGATGACTTCGCAACGGTGGTTGAGTCGCGTGTCGGTTAGGAGATGATAGAGCGATTCGACTGCGCCTGCTTTTGGATCGCTCGCTCCGAAGATCACTCGTGGGATGCGTGCTTGAAGGATTCCACCCGCGCACATCGGACATGGCTCCAAGGTGACGTAGAGTTCGCACTCTTCCAGCCGCCAAGATTTCAAATGAGCTGCGGCTTGCGTGATCGCGATCATCTCGGCATGCGCGGTGGGATCTGCGAGTTGCTCCCGTTGGTTATAGGCCGCTGCGATGACCTGATGGCGATAGACGATGATCGCTCCGACGGGAACTTCGTCTTCGGTTGCTGCCTGTTGGGCCAAGTCGATCGCTTGGCGCATGAAATGCTCGGCGCTGAAGGGGATCACTTTACGGAGAGGCCATCCTCGACGATTTGTAGGAAGACCTGCGAAACGCTCTTCGTAAACTCTTCCTTCGGAATCTGGAACTTGTCGCTCATCGAATTGATGCGCCGCATGAATTCGCGAAGCATCTCTTCGGTGATCTCCTGGCGAGGAACGAGTCGGCCAGACTTGGGTTCGATCATGCAAACGTTCTGCGTACCGAACTCCATGTCTCGCATGTGAAGATGTCCAAGGCTTGCGGCATGCAACCAACGATCGCATGCCAATGAGAACTCCGATTTCTCTTGGTCCGATAGTTCCGAAGATTGCGCAATGCGATTGAGAGTCTCCACCGTTCCCCACTGGAGGATCGTGCTTTCGAAGAGTCGCAGCTTGAGCCGATCGAGCTGACGGGAGGTCAATTCCTCTCGTCCCATTTCCTCGGAAAGTTCTTCGAGTCGCTCCACGATCACACGCCTATCAGTTTGCTCGAGCGAGGAGCGTTCCACCCACGGGATCAACTGTTCACGTACCGCCCTCGACGCTGTTTCTCCTTGCTTCCCCATCAACATGATCGACATGTAAACGAAGAAGAGGCTGAGCCCGATGAGGAAGAAGATCCCGACGACCATGCACGCTGGTCCGAGTGAGACATCTTCTCCCCCAGAGGCAGGGCTAGGAGTTTGCGATGGGTTGGACATAGTGGACTTGAGTTACTCCCCGAATTCGATCGACAAAATCTCGTACTTCAGCTTCCCACGCGGCGCCTCGATCTCGACGATCTCTCCAACCTTTTTACCGGTTAACGCGATTCCAAAGGGGCTGCTGGAGAGGATTCTACCATGCTCGTAGTCTTCGTCTCCCGCTCCGACCAGCGTGTATTCCTCTTCGTCCCCCCACGAATCCTTCACTTTGACCGTTGCACCGAACCCGACTTGGTCTTTGGGCAAGGTGGAGGTATCGACGATATGGGCATTGCTCAGCTTCTGCTTCAGCGTGTTGATCTTCGCTTGAAGCATCCCTTGGTTTTCTCGCTGCGCATGGTATTCCGCGTTCTCTTTGAGATCCCCTTCCGCGCGCGCCTCCGCGATCTTTTCGGCGATCAGTGGCATTTCGACCGTTTCGAGGCGTTCAATCTCCGCCTTCATCCGGTTGTACCCTTCGCGTGTCATCGAAACGAATTCTGTCATCTCTCTCCATCTCCGCTTCACGCAAAAAAAGATGCGACTTTATTCCCTCTGGAAGAAAGCCGCATCGTGTTTTTTGCAAATCGTAAACAAATTGGAATACGCCAACCTAGCATCATTCAATAAAGAAAGGGAAAGTCAAGCCCAAGGGCTCGCGTCCTACCGCGAACATGGGTTTTTCACTCGAAAAATCCATGTTCGCGGTAGGACGCGATGCTAGACTGCAAATCGATAGCTCAGAATTAGGCAGCGTTTGTTTTTGAAACCCCGAGGATGCGCATCGCTCGTAGGAATACAGCTTCCGGCGTGATGTCACGCATGCAGTTTTGATGTCCCATCGGACAACGGTCCTTGCGGCAAGGGCGGCAGCTCATCGTCACCTCTTCCACCGCCTCCGGGAGATTGTAAGTCCGGGTTTGATCGATCTGAGTCGCCCCAAAAAGCCCAATCACGGGACGATTCAACGCAACCGCGATGTGCCTCGGGCCACTGTCGGTCGAGACGACCAACGCTGCTCGCTCAAAAAGCCCTCGGGTGAGACCTAGCGGAAGCGCATCGGACTCCCCCATGCTCCTGATGAAAGGATGCGATGAGGCTACGCGGTACTTCAAAGAGGTCTCTCGGTCTGCTGGTCCCGCATGAAAAAGAACTTGCATCCCAGCTTCGGCAAACATCCTGGCGAGTTGAACCACATGTTCGTCGGGCCAGAGTTTCGAAGGAGCACTACCAGACGCGTTGTTGATCACGATCAAAGGTCGTTGTGTGCTGAACCCAAACTCGGCAAGGAGTTGCTCCGCACAAGCTCGATCTTCTTCGCTCACGTGCAGTTCCATCCGCTTGTCATTTCCTGTTACTACCAGTTGCGACGCAAGATGAAGGTAGTAATCGATCGGCGGAGCGGCTCGCCAATTCGGGGCGGTGTACTCGTCCAGCAATTGAAGGGGGGCTTGCGCTGGGGACCCATCGAGCGAGATGGAATGGCTCAATAGTATTCCCCGCCCATTTTTTGCGAATCCGATTCGCTGAGGAATGTTTGCCAGCCAAGCTACCAAAGCTGTCGAAAGGGAGTTGGGGAGCAACACGATCGCGTCCAACTTCCGACGGCGAAGCTCGCTTGCAAGTCGCCGACGGGAGAGGACATTCGGCGTTTTGGATCTAGGTTTATAAGAAATCGTACTCTGCGCGTAGGGTAACCCCTCGAGCACGGAAAGTGGAGCAGGTCTCCCAACCAGCGTAAGCTCGTCTACCTCCGGCGAATTCGATAATGCACGCAAGGCCGGCGTCGCCATGCATGTATCCCCAATCCAATTCGGTAATAGTACTGCTACTTTCATGATATGGTAAGAGATAGGATATCCACCATGCTGATGTCAAGACCGGTTCTTTGGAGCCTAAAGGCTTAGGACTAAAGACTTAAAGGTTTTCCGTGTATTCCGTGTATTCTGTGGTGCCTCCCCGACCCCACTGTGGTCTGACGCAGCGGCGCGAATATAAAGTGTTTGGCTAGTTTGGCCGACGCGTTAGCGAGGCCCGAAAA
>CAYMXM010000602.1:0-3283 GCA_964394065.1 uncultured Pirellula sp.
GAAACTCCAATTCACCTACCATCAAAAACGACAGCAGACGATCACCGAGGAGTTGTTAGATATCGTCGCCGGCTACGAAGCGATGTCGACTAGGTAGAGCGTAGCCGTAGGGTGTGTGAAGTGGTCGCGGTTTCCAATTCAGATTCAAAGGACATATCGGCCAACTTTTCTATTGCAATTACCTCTGCACCTCAAGCGACCACGGAACACACCGAATCAGGCTTGAGGGGTGAGGCTTGAGACTTGGGGAAGAAGAGGGCTTCACCCCGGGGCTCAGTTTCGAACCAGAGCGAAGCTCTAGGGTTTGGCTCCCCTTCGCCCCCTTTGGGGGAGAAGGGCTGGGGATGAGGGGGCAGCGGCTTAGTCAACAATGGCTTAGTTAGATCTCACTTCAACCCCTCACCCCCAGCCCCTCTCCCCTAAAAGGGGCGAGGGGAGCAGAACTCTAAAGCGCAGCGCGTTTTAGGGCACCAAAGCGGTGTCCGACGGGGGCGAGCCTTACGAATCGGCACGAGTTTAAGGTGTTTGGGAAGTTCGGCCGACGCGCGAGCGAGGCCACGCAATCACAACCCGACGCGTTAGCGAGGGACAGCGCTGGCAACCACGCATCCGATGCAAGGTATATCATCACGCCCTTCGTGCCTCAGGGACGTACCACCCGACGGCCGAAATATTCCGACATGGGCTACGCTCACTCGCAGCGCTATCCCTCGCTAACGCGTCGGGCTGTGATGGGGGGACGCTCCGCGCCCCCTGCGGCTAAAAAGGAATACTGGTCTACTTCACCCTCCACCATAGCGAACGGGGGATCTGCAGTTTCTCGGTGATCGGTGCGATCTCTTGGGAGAAGCGAAGTGCATCGACGTAGTAACCAGCGGTCGGTCTCAACGGCGTGTTGGCATGACTTGCCCAAAACTGGTTGAGGCTAGCCATGGTGATTTCTCGCAACCATTTTGCGAGGATGCTCGCAGCGGCTGATGGTACAAGTGAATCCCCTTTCGCCATGAATTGGAATGCGACGGGGTGACCGTTCCAATCGCTTCGGTATCGGGAACGTTCGAGCTTCTCTTCTTCGACCTCCATCCAACAACCGTCGAAACAGCTCATTAAGAGGCCTTGATACCGACTTCGCCCCCCGTGCTTATCAAAGTAAATTTCGATCTCAGTTGGTTCTCCTTGCGCGGAGACGGACAGGTCGTTAACGCAGTCGATCGCCACGGACTTGGCAAGCGCCAAGGAGAAGGTGCTTAGCAGCGTCGACTTGTTCCCAAGTCGTTCTACTTGTCGATTGAACTCTGGCTCGTCGATGAGTCTTGCGCGAGAAGTTCCCATGCGAATTCCCAAAGCGCTCAACTTCTCTTGGATGGGTTTCTGCAATCGCTTCCGCAACTCCAGGCGTCGTTCAGGTGAAAACGCTCCTTCCTTGGAGTCTTCGAGATAGTTCAGGTAGGGCAACTCGAGGCGACATGCCTCGTCGAATAGGTTCCGATACCAAGCGATCTTCTCCACTCGGGATGCATCCTCGGGGAGCAATCGCGGGAACAAGCTCCATGCCGAAGCTTCCTTCGGTTCCGAGCCCATCCAAGAGGATTCGATGAGCCACTCGGCGCCGAAACTGAGATTTCGCCACCCATAGCTTCCCTTCATGATTTTCTTCGAATCACCGATAGGGATATGTTCCTCCTTGGGAAAGGGAGGCTTCGGTTGGATCTCTGGGGCGAGGAGTTCTGCCAGTTCTTCCACAGAGATGTGGGTAGGAACCCACCAACTCGTTGCCCCCAAGACCAAGGGCCCCATGCTAGGCCCGTACCCCGCCTCGTCGATCCCGATAAGCCAACGCCCGTTCATGCGTCTGCCCGTTCACGCGTCTGATTGCGGGAGAAGTTCACCGGTCGGCGTGCTTTGCCAAACCCGTCCCGTCTCCAACTCGATCGCCGTGAGCCACCTTCCGCCGTAGCAGTAGGTGTCGATACAGATCAGGTGAGGGAGTTCAAAGATCCTCCCCTCCCGATCGTGGGTATGCCCAACCACCGCTCGTTTTCCGTTTTGATGCGGACCAGGAACGGATTGCGAGAGTTTGATCCAGCGAAGCAGATCATCCGGTTGCTCTTCCAGTGGGAGATCTGGATCGTAGTTGGCATGGACGACGAAATGGGTTTCGTTTTCGAAATAGCTAGGGATGCGGCGCAGGAACTCCCGGTGTGAGGAAGGAACGCATCCGAGATCTCCGACGAACCCGTAGGAGTCCATCGTCTCAACTCCGCCATGGTTTAACCACTGAAACGGTGGAACGTGTCCCTCGAGCACTTCGAGCATCATGTCCTCATGATTTCCGCGAAGGGCAACGAGATGATGCGTTTGCTCCAACTCCAACAATCGATCGATAACCCCTTTGGAATTCGGTCCCCGGTCGACATAATCACCTACCGTTACGATCGTATCTTCAGGGGTCGGCGCAACAGCTGCTATCAACGCGTTGAACGCGTCCAAGCACCCATGGATGTCACCGATCACAATAGTTCTAGCCATAGTTTTCCATTCATCGAACCGACTTGAAATCAGCTAGAAGCATATGCTTTCCTACTCAATTGCGACATGCCAAAATCGTGAGGAATCATGGATCCAGAAGTAAGTCCAATCCATTCGCTCGACCTTCGCGTTCGCTACTGTGAAGTGGACGGTCAAGGTCGGGTCCACAATTCCCAGTACCTCAACTACTTCGAGCGAGGGAGAGTGGAGATGCTCCGATCGTTCGGTATATCCTACAAGGAGTTTGAGAAAACCGGTCTCATGCTCGTCGTGAAGACCATGCAAGTCGACTTTCATTCTCCGGCAGAGTTTGATGAAGAGTTAGAATTGCTCACGCAACTGAACCATTCCTTTGGTGCGCGAATCGACCATGCGTATACGGTTCGGAGGAAACCGATATCGGAGCAATTTTCTAGCCTTGGGGAACTGGTCGTTACAGGGACCACCAGCATCGTTTGCGTCGACCGATCAGGAAAAGTCCGAAGGTTGCCGAAAGAGTTACAACTGTTTAAGCAGGGGTGAGGGGTGAGGCTTGAGGAAGAAGAAGGGTTCCCCCTTAGCCTTGACCGTAGGTCAAAGTAGGGAAGCCCCGGGTAGAGGCGTTTCTTGTCCGACCGGGGCTCGCCCCCGTCGGACATCGCTTTGGCGCCCTAGAACGCGCCGCGCCTTAGAGTTCTGCTCCCCTCGCCCCTTTTAGGGGAGAGGGGATGGGGGTGGCCTGACGCATCGGTGGTAAGAGGGTGGACGCGAAGCG